>JBDTSC010000206.1:0-6892 GCA_039931375.1 Ardenticatenales bacterium | reverse complement strand
CCCGACCCGCCGCATCCAGCGCGGACGACCACTGCTGCGCCGTGCCGGCCGGCCGCGGCCCATGGAGATCGAGCGCTTCGGCCACCGCAAGCCGCCCCGTCGGCGTCGATGTCCACACGATGGGTGAATCGTCGTCGCCGACCATGCGATTCGCGAAGGGCGCGTCGCCGGCATCGCCGACCGCAACGGCGACTTCTCCCAGCGCGGTCCGGATCGACGGCAACGCCCACTCGGGTACGCCACCGACGAGAAACAGCGGCGCGCTGGCCTCGAGCAGCCGTGGGCACCGCAACCGGCTGCGCACCGTGACCGTGATGATCTCGCCGACCGTCGGATCGCGATTCGACGCTGCGAGCTGAGCTGTGCCCTCACACTGCGGTGGGTCGCCGTCAAGGCCGTGTGTCCGCGGGGCGGGTTCTCGCTGGGCGAGGCGGTCCGCTCGTGCCGCGGGCGCGATCGCCGCGAACGACGACGCACCGACCACGACGGCGGTGCACGTGATCGCGATCTGTGCGGCGATTCGGCGGTTCATGGCTTCAGTATAGGTGATAGATCAGCGCTCCATCAGTTCGACCCGCGGCAGAGAGAGCGCGGCGGTCGGTGACTCGCTGGGTGTCGACGTTGGCGCTGGAATCCTACCGACAAACGATCCCACTCGCCACCGCCCGGTAGATCACCGCCAGCTCCGTCGGGCTCGGCGCCAGGTGCACCCGCGTCGCGTCCCCCGTCACCTCGGTGAGGACGTCGGCCAGCACGTCCTCGCCCAGCCCGATCGCCCAGATGCCCGCCCCTGCCGCCGCCCGCGCCCGCGCGGCGGCGGCGCGCACGGCGTCCTCGGTGCCCCCTTGCGGCCGCCCATCCGTCAGCACGACGATCGCGCGGTCGGCGCCGGCGCGCGCGCGCGGGCCGGTCAGCTCCGCGGCGGCGGCGTCGAGTCCCAGGTCGAGGCGGGTGCCGACGGACGTCGAGAGGCCTTCAAGGGCGCGGACGATCGCACCGCGGCTGGTCGTCAGCGTCCGCTCGACACGCGCCGTTTCGTCGAAGCCGATGACGGCCGCCCGGTCGCCGCCGGAGCGGAGGTCCAGCTGGTCGACGAAGATCGTCGCGGCATCCTTGGCGGCGAAGAGCTTCTCGCCCTCCATGGACGACGACGTGTCCACCAGGAGCACGACGTCGACGGGGCGTGGCTGAGGCTTGCACGCGGCGCGCAGCGTGAAGGGCAGGTAGGCGATGCCGAACGTCGGCGCGGGGCGCGTCGGGCGGATCGTCGGCGTCGGCGTCGGCGTAGGCGTCGGCGTTGCCGTGGCGGCGCCGGTGGGCGATGGGCCGGCCGTCGGCGGCGGGTCCGTCGGCTCCGGCGTCGCGGTGGCGGTCGGCGGGCCGACCACGTCCACGAACGGCACCGGGTAGTCCGCGTGCAGCGGGTAGTCCAGGCCGTCCGTGCCGTCGGCGACGGCGTCGATGTTCGTGGCGTGGCGGCCGGCGAGGAGCGGGCGGAGGGTGTACGTCAGGTCCGGCGGGCCGGTCAGCGGGACGTCCGTCAGCGTCCAGCGCAGGACGGCGTCCGCACGGGCGCCGTCGGGCAGCACCTCGGCCGGCGGGCGGATCGTGCCAGGGACGAGCGCCATGTCGGCCGGGATCCGGTCGACGACGACGAGCGTGCGCGCCAGAACGCGCGCCGCAATGGTGCGGCCGACGGTGCTGAACACGGGCACGAGATCGGCCGGCGCCGCCGCGGGGCGGTAGCGGTCCGCCGGGTAGGCCAGCGCGGCCAACAGTCCCTCGTCCGGCGGGTGGCCGCCGCCGAAGCTGTCCTGGCCGACGCCGCTCGTCCAGACCTCGACGCCCAGATCGCGCAGCCGCCAGCCTTCCCAAAGGGCCAGCTCGCGCTCGCTCTGCGGCGGGATGTCGTACAGCGCGCTGCGCTCGGTCTCCCAGCGCGCCTGTTCCGTCGGCGTGAAGGGCGGATCGAACGTGTCGGGGTCCTGCGCCAGGATCGCCAGGATGCGCGGCGTGTCGAACAGGCTGGGCGATAGGAGCACGACGGCCTTGCCCGCCGCCGGCCGCCCCGCCGCCCCGAACAGCGCCTCGCGCGCCGCGCGCAGCCCGTCGCTCATCCGCCCGTCCGTCGTGCACGCGTACGGCCAGAGGAACGTGCCGATGTGGGGCAGCGTGGTGCGAGCCGAGAAGCACGCGAAGTCCATGTGGCAGTCCACCGTGAACGCCTTGGCGTACGCCCGAATCACATCGCGGTCCGCGGTCAACGGCACGGCCAGCCGCGCGTCGCCGATGCCGTCGTTGAACGTCACGATCCCGATGCGGTCGTCCGGGAGCGCCATCGCGTCCGCCAGCGCGGCGATCGCGAGGCGCGCGTTGCGCAGCCGGTCGCCGCCCAATTGGCAGCTGGCGTCGAGGGCGATGATCACGTCCTTGGCCGTGTGCGCCTCGCCGCAGTCGCCCGCCAAGCGCAGCGTGACGTCCGTCGTCGCGCCCAGCGGTAGGCGGTCCGGCGCGGCGGACTTGGCGGGCGTGAAGCGGCACGGCGCGCCGGCCAGGCGCGGCGGCGGCGTGACCTCGGCGCCAGGGCTGTCCGGGACGAGGACGAGGACGTCGTCGCTGGCGCCGTCCGGCACGAGGACGCGGTCGTCCGGGCCGGCGGCCAGGTCGCGGTAGCGGCCCGGGCCGGCGACGTCGGCGATGCGGACGGCGGCCTTCAGGACGGCATGCGGCGACGGCTGGGCCGTCGGGGCGGGCGGGATCGTCGTGCGCGGCGTCGGCGTGGGGCGCGGGGTGCCGCGCGGGGTGCGCGTCGGCGTGGCGGTCGGGAGCGGCTTGGCGTCGTCTTGCGGCGCGAACTTCATCACCCATCCGTCGCCGGTCAGGACGACGAGCCCGCCGTCCGGCCCGATGGACAGCGATTCGGCGGTGCGGCCGCCGAGGCCGTCCAGGCGCTGCTCGCCGCGGTCGCGGCCCCGAGCGTCGTAGTGGTGCACCGTGCCGTCCCGCGTCAGCGCCCAGAGCTCGCCGCGCGCGTCGTAAGCGATATCGGCCCACGCGCGGAACGGATCCGTGCGGGCGCCCAGGCGGACGTCGGCGGTCTGAAGGACCTGGTCCGCGCCGCGCGCACGACCGCCGGCGACGGGCGTCACGGCGTCGGGCGGCAGGACCCACAGCGTGCGGATGCTCGCCCGCTGCTCGCCGGCGTTCAGCACGGCGATCCGGTAGTCGTGCGGCGCGTTCACGCGCCCGCCCGGCCGCTCGGCGCTGCCGATCAGGCCGCCGTTCGCGGCGAGGGCGTTGTTCCACCAGCTGTCGGACGGGATGCACGGGCCGTCGGGCACGAGCGGCCGCCACGGGATCGGCAGCGCGCTGCGGCACTCGTTCGTCTTGTCGCGGCGGATCATCTGGGTGAGGGACAGCACGTTCACCGGCGGCGGCGGACAGACATCGTCCCCGAAGCCGGACAGGCAGCGCAACGAGGCGATCGCCACCTGGTTGCCCGTCAGGACGGCCGTCACCTGCGGCAGCTCGAGGCTGGCGGCGATGTCGACCCCGCGCGCCGCATCGAGCGAGCGCGTCACGTCGTACCACGCGCCCGTCGAGCGCCATGCGTGCGTTTCGGCCGTCGTGTCGAGCGTGCGGGCAAAATATGGGTCGTTCGAGGCGGCGATGCGCGACGGGTCCGTCGTATGGCGGCGCTGGGCGCCGTCGTACTCGCGGCACTGGCGCGGCCATACGACGACGTTCTGGTCCGCGGCGCGCGTGATCCCGCCCCGGTCGGGGGGCGTGCCGGGGCCGCCGCGCAGGGCGGGATAGATGATCACGCGATCCGGCCAGCGCGTGGACGGCGCGTACGTGACCGCCAGGCCGATGCCCGGCCGCAGGTCGATCCGCTGGATCCCCTCGTGGCTGCCGGACTCGACCTGCCGGTGATAGCACCCCAGCGCGCGCGGGTTCTGCGGCGCACACTCGCCGGGCGTGCACGGCGCGACGATCACCTCCGCCACGGGCGGCACGCTCTCGGCGAACGACAGCTGGGCGGCGACGCCGACGCCGGGCGGCGGGGTGGGCGTCGGCGGGGTCGTCGGCGTCGGCGGCGGGGTGCGGGTGCGGGCGCTCGTGGGCAGCGGCGGGGCGGCGGTCCGCGTGGCCGGCGGCGGCGGGACGATCCGGAAGCGGAGGATCGCGCGGTCGACGGCGGCGTACACGTCGCCGTTCACGTCGACGTCCACGTCCAGCGGCGCGCCGCCGGGCGAGGCGCGGTTGTCCAGATCGAGCGTGCCGATCGCCGCGCCGGCCGGTCCGGCCGAGCCGTCCGCGTCCAGCCATTGGAGCCGCTCGTTGCCGTGGTCGGCCACCACGAGGTCGCCGGCGGGGTCGATCGCCAGGCCGAGCGGCGTATCGAACTGTCCCGTGTCATGGCCGGGCCCGCCCCAAGCAGCCACGCGCGTGCCGTCCGGCGCGAACACGAGGATGCGCATCCCCTCCGCGTCGCTCACGTACACGCGGTTGTCCGCCAGCGGCTCCCCGTCCGCGTCCGGCCCTGGTCCGAGGGCGATGCCGCGCGGCAGGCCGACGTCCGGCCATTCCGCCAAGGCGGTGCCGGTGGCGTCGAGGACTTGGACGCGCCGGTTGCCGGTGTCGGCCACATAGAACCGGTCCCCCGCCGCGTTGACGGCGACGTCCTCGGGCGCCTCGAAGCGACCGGGCTGGTCGCCGCGGCCGCCGAAGCGCTTGGCGGACTCGTTCGGCAGGAAGCCCTCGCCGTTCGTCCGCGCCCACGTCACGCGATGGTTGCCGGCCTCGGCCACCGCGACGCGGCCGGATGCGTCGAACGCGATGCCCGCCGGGTGGAAGAGCCGCTCGCCGCTCGGAACCTCGGGCGACCACCGGTCGAGGAGGCTGTAGCCGTCGGGCAGCGCCGTCGCCGACGGAACGGCGGTCGGCGAAGCGTAGACGGTGGTCGGCGTCGCGTCGCTCTGGGCGTGGGCGGGGTGCGGGGACGCGAGCCCGTCGCGATCACCGTGCGCTAAGACACGCCCGACGACGGCGATCACCGCGACGGCAAGTGCGGTCGCGAGGCGGGTCGGTGGGGCGAGGCGCAGCGAGAACGGGCGACGGGCGGGCATCGGTAGGAATGACGCGGCGGGGGGGCAGGGGTTACGGTGAGGGGGCAAAGCGTGCCGAACTCCATGATCCCGTTTGAGGCTTTCCCCACCCTCGCGGTATACTCCCGCGCCGGCCGCGCCCGCCGCCCGCCTCGGTTGGGCGGCGCATCGCGGGCCATCGACCACGCAGTAGGATGAACGCCCATGGCCGCTGTGATCTTGCCGACCCACATGATCGAGCACCCGACCGAACAGTTGGTCCGGGGGCTCGACACGGCCGTCGAAGGCGCGTTGTGGTCCTATCAGCCGATCCGCCAGTCGAACTGCACGATCGACATCCTGGTGGATGGCAACACCGTCACGCTGGATGGCAACATCCGCGGCTCGCTGCTGAAGGCGATGGCCGGCGAGATCGCCTCCCGCGTGCCCGGCGTCGGTCGGGTGGTCAACCGCCTCGTGTCGGACACGGACATCGAGCACGAGGCCGCCGTCCAGCTGACGATGGACGACGGGCTCGATCTGACGACGGACCACATCACCGTCAAGAGCCTGATGGGCACGGTCTACCTGGGCGGCATGATCTTCGCGGACACGTTGACCGAGGCTGAGGCGCTCAAGGCGCAGGCCGAGGCGCTGATCGGCAACGTGGCCGGCGTGCGCGGCGTGGTCAGCTCGGTGACGGCGGTCGAGGGCAGCCCGGACAGCTTCGCGGCGCCGGCGGACAGCGGCCCGGTGCTGGCGGCGGCGCCCAAGATCGAAGCGCCGCGCGGAATGGGCACGCTGATCCCCGAGGACCGCAAGAACAAGATCCGCACGATGATCGCGGCACGGGCGCAGGCCCGCGCGGCGCGCGAAGGGTAGGCATTCGATGAAGATCGGCGTCTTCTACGGCAGCACGACGGGCAACACCGGCGCGGCGGCGCAGGCGATCAAGGAAGAGTTCGACAAGAAGCAGCCCGGCATGGTCGAGCTGCACGACGTCAAGACGGCCGACCTCAAGGCGATGGAGGGCTACGATCTGATCATGATCGGCTGCCCGACCTGGAACGTCGGCGAACTGCAGGAGGACTGGCTGGCCCAGTTCCCGAGCCTGCCCGCCGTGAACTTCAGCGGCAAGAAGGTCGCGGTCTTCGGTGTCGGCGACGCGGACGGCTACATCAACAACTTCATGGACGCCCTGGGCATCCTGGGCGACGTCGTGGTCCAGAAGGGCGCTGAGATCTACGGCTTCTGGCCGACGGACGACTACAACTTCGTGATGAGCGAGGGCGTCGTCGACGGCCACTTCCTCGGCCTCGCTCTCGACGACGACAACGAGAGCCACAAGTCGCGCGGCCGGGTCGACGCCTGGGTGCAGCAGCTGATCGCCGAGCTGGGGATCTAGCCGTCGGGCGCATCGCCGACGCCCCGCGATGCCTGACCACGCCGCGCCCCCGACCGCACCCCGCCGGGCGCCCGCGACCACGCTCGCCGTTCTCGCCGTTCTGACGCTCGCCGCCGCCGCCGCCCGCTTCACCGCCCTCGGCCGTATCCCGCCCGGCCTGCACGTCGACGAGGCGTTCAACGTGCTCGACGCCCGCGCCGTTCTGGCCGGCTGGCGCCCCATCTTCTTGCCGGCGAACGCGGGGCGCGATGTCCTGTACACGTACCTCCAGGCGCCGCTCCTGGCGCTCTTCGGCGACCGCGTCGCCGTGGCGCGCGCCGCCAGCGCGCTCATCGGCACGCTGACCGTGCCGCTCGTGTGGTGGATGGCGCGGACGATCGGCCGGAACGGCGATGGCGAC
>JBDTSC010000205.1:0-6922 GCA_039931375.1 Ardenticatenales bacterium | reverse complement strand
AATGCACGAACTCAGGCGCCCCGCCACCCCCGCCGAGGCCCTGCGGCTCTGCACGAGCTCGGGCGCTCCGCCTCCCGCGCCTCGGCCCAGCGGCTCTGCACCCCCTCCCAACCTGCCTTCCCTCCTTGGACGCAGTTTGATGCGATCGCCCTACGACCAGCGGCGGGGCATCGCGGTCACGACCCGCGCCCGTGCCCGCGACGACGCCGCCCCGAGGCCGACATCGCAACTGTCTACGCGGCCCCGTCGCGGACAGTGGTCGCGGCCGCAACGGCCGCCCGCGTTCGCGCCGCGCGCCGCACCATCCGCGCCGCCGCCCGCCTCGCGCTCGGCGTGCCGGCCCGCTCGGTGCGCGCGGCCAAAGCCACCAGCGCGTCCGCCTCGGCCTGCCAGTGGGCGCACCAGCTCGGTATGGCCGCGCGCGTCAGGTGCGGGCCGAGATGAAGCAGCATCGATGCGGTCAGCGCCGATCGTTCGCCGAACACGCGCCCTCGATACGCCGAGCGCCCGTCCCCTCGTTCCGCCACGAGGATCGAGTAGCCGATGCCGCCGTCTTCGACGAACGCCTCGTCCAGCAGCGCCCAGCCGTTGCGCCGCAGCCACCAGCGGACGCGGCACGCCGCCGACTGCGGGCCGAGAACAAGTCGCGAGGCGCTGCCAGCGCCGTCGCGAAACCCCGCGTCCAAGATGCGAGCGATCGTCGGTCCGCCGAGCCCGGCCACGACGACGCAGTCGCACTCCCCGGCGGCGAGCGCTTGGAGGCCATCGCCCAGCCGCACCGCCACGCGATCCGCGACGCCGCAGCGCTCGATCGTCCGCCGCGCCTGCGCCACCGCGCCGGGACGGACATCGACGGCGATGGCCGAGGGCACGCGTCCCGCCGCGACGAGGTGTGCCGGCAGGAGGGCGTGGTCCGTGCCGATGTCGGCCAGACGGGCGCCGTCGGGCACGAACGAGGCGATGCGGGCGAGGCGCGGGGAGAGGGGTGGAGGGGCGGGGTATGACACGGTTCTACACCCCACCTTCCATGTTGGCACCCCCGTCGCGTTCGTCCGCAACAACCCGCCCACCCGCCAGCCGCACGGTACGGTCCGCCAGGATGCTGGCGAGCGCGCGGTCGTGCGTGATCCATAACACGGCGCGCCCAGCCGCGCGCAGCGTCGCCAGCCACACGCTGAAGCGGATGAGGTCGAAGGCGTCGAAGCCGGCCGTCGGCTCGTCGAGCACGAGGACGGGCGTGCGCAGCGCGACCACGGCGGCCAGCGCCAGCCAGCGGCGTTGGGACGGCAGGAGGTCGTGCGGATGGTCGGCGGCGCGGCCGGCCAGGCCGGCGCCGGCCAGCGCGGCGGCGACGAGGGCGGCGCGTTCGGCGGGCGGCACGCCCAGCCAGCGCAGGCCGATCGCGACCTCTTCGTCGGCGCGACGCCGGAAGATCATCCGCTCGGGGCGCTGCATCGCCAGCGCGGCGCCGCGGGCCGGACCGACGGCATTGGCATGCGCGTCGAATCGGCGGTCGCCGACGCGGACGAGGCCCGATGTCGGCGGCAGCAGGCCGACGGCCGTGCGCGCCAGGGTGGACTTCCCGCCGCCGTTCGGTCCCACCAAGGCGACGATCTCGCCCGGTTGGACGGTCAGCGTCGCCTCGTGGAGCGCGGGCGACGGCGCGTCGGGATAGCCTGCGGTGAGGCTCTCGATCGTCAGCGCGGCGGGCACGGTCGGCCGCATCATATCGACCGCGCCGCCATCGGCAGGCGCCGCGGCCGGCGCGACGAGGGCGCGTGGGCCAGCGGCGGGGATGATGCCCCACGGTGCAAGGCGGGGATCGTCCGCCCTGCGCGCCAGCGGTCCGCCGGCGGCGACGCGGCCGCCGACGAGCATCGTTATGTCACAAGACGGCGGGGCATGGGGCGAGAACGGCGTTCCAGGGCGCGGGTCGACGTCGGCCGCCGGTGCAACGGCGCCCCTGGCCGTGCGTCCGTCGAGTTCGCCCGATCCGCCCGATTCGTCGCGACCGCCAACGCCTGCGCCCGCCGAGTCGACTCTGCCAGCGGCCTCGAGCGGACCGTCAAGGCGCGTCGTCGCCCAGATCGCCGCGCCGCCGGCGGCGACGTGCTCCGCCAGGCAGCGCCGGAGCGCGAGCGTGCCGGCACGGTCGAGCTGCGCGGCGAGGTCGTCGACGAGCAGCGTCACCGGCGCGACAACCCACTGGGCCGCCACGGCCAAGCGGGCCGCCTCGCCGCCCGACAGCGTCGACGGATCGCGCTCGGCCAACGCGTCCAGGCCGAAGGTGCGCAGCGCGGCGGCAACGCGCTCGTGGATGCGGCGGGGCTCCTGGGCGCGGCACTCGAGGCCGAAGGCCAGCTCCGCGCGGACGGAGGCGCGGACACCGGACTGGGCCAGGTAGGGGTCCGACGGCACGAGCGCCGACGTCGCGGCGCCCGTCACGCGGCCGCGCAGGCGCCCGCCCGATCCGCCGTGCAGCTGACCGGCGAGCACTCCCAGCAGCGTCGTGCGCCCGCTGCCGTTCGCGCCGGCGATGACATGTGCGGCGCCGCGGTCTACGCGAATGTCGACGTTGACAAGGGCGTCGCGCGATGCGCCTGGATACCGAAACGTCAGGCCGTCGGCCACGATGGCAGGCTCGATGGCGCCCTCGGCGCTCACGACCACGTCGCCACCAACCGAAGGACGATGCCAAGCACAGCGGCGGCCAGGATCGCCCGTCGCAGCCGGCGTTGGCTTGGGCTATCGGGCAGCGGCCATGCATGGCGCATCGGGCGCCCCGGCGCGAACCCGCGCGCCGCGACGGCGGCCGCCCGATCCTGGCCGTCGACGATCAGCTGCACGGCCAGCGGCACGACGAGCGGCGCCAGGGAGGCGGCGCGGCGCACGAGCGAACCGTCGACGACGAGGCCGCGGGCGCGCTGGGCGGCGCGGATGTCGGAGGCGGCGTGGCGCGCGGTCGGCACGAGCAGGACCGCGCCGGCGGCCGCGTGGCCCAGGCCGCCGGGCAGCGACGACGCCTCGAGCGCCTGGACGATGGCCGCCGGTCGGCACAACGCGCCGACGAGCGCGATCGCGCCCGACGCCGCGAGCCAGCGCGCGGCGGTGGCGGCGGCGAACGCGAGGCCTTCGGCGGTTACTGCGAGCGGGCCAAGGCGGACAAGGATCATCCGGCCCTCCGGGAACACGAGGCCGTGGACCAGGACCAGGCTGATCGCGATCGGCAGCCACGAGGCAGCGGTCCAGAAGAGCCAGCGACGAAGCGCGGGTCGGCCGCCGGACGCGGCGAGGGCTGCGGCCGCCGCGAAGGCAGCGAGGGGAGCGAGGGGAGCGAGGACGCGGGGGACCGACGCGAGTGGCGCTGCCGTTCTGACACCGCTGGTCGGCGCGAGAAGGAAGGCGAATACAGCAAGCCCCACGGCCGCGGCGGCGACGGTGGCCGGATGCCAAGCCGCGGCGCCGCGGTCGGCGTTGTCGGCGTTGTCGGCGTTGTCGGCGGCCGGCGACGTCACGCGTCCGGATCGGCGTCCGGGTCGGCGTCCGCACCGCCCAGCAGGCGCGGGCCGAGCGGGAACGCGGCGACGGTACGGCGCGGGAGGGCGGAGACGATCGCGAACGCGAGCAGCGCCGTGGCCAGCTTGTCGATCGGGTCGCTGACGACGCTCTGCCCGAGCACGGAATGCCAAAGATCGAGGCCGAACGTGCGGAACGCCGCCACGAGGACGTCCGTCGGGCCGCCCGTGACGCCGCCGAAGACGACCGTGGCGATCGGCGTGGCGACGATCGCGGCCAGGAGGCCCGTGGCGAGGCCGGCGAGGACCGGCCCGGCGATGGACCACCCGCGTGCGCGGCGGGCTGCATCGCCCTGCCAAGCGGGGAAGAAGCCCCAACGCGCGAACCAGCCGGCGGCGGCGCCGATCACGATGGAGACCGGCGCGAAGAACGGCATGTTCGGATCGCGCAGCCCGAGGACCAGGTTGCTGGCCGCGCCGCCGACGGCCCCGACCAGCGGGCCGCCGAGGATCCCAAGGAGCATCGTGCCGATGCTGTCGCCGTACACCGGCAGTCGTGTCAGCTTCACGACCTCGCCGCCGACGAAGTTCAGGACGATCGCGACGGCGATGAGGGCGAGCACCTTCGAGTCGAACAGGCCATTGAACGCGGAGCGCGGCTCGTCGAGCGGCCACGAGGCGTCGTTCGCAGCCTGGGCGTCTGACGTCAGCGGGGGATCACTAGGCGAAGGGCGGTCGCTCATGGGGTCACTCCGTGGGTCCGCCGAGCCAATGCGCGCGCAGCGCATCGAAGCGGCCCTCGACCAGCGCGGCGCGCATCTCCGTCACGAGGCGGTTGATCGCGGTGAGATTGTGGAGCGTCGCGAGCCGATAGGCCAGCAGCTCGTCGCAGCGAAACAGGTGGTGGAGGTAGGCGCGGCTGAAGCCGGTGCACAGGGCGCAAGGACAGTCGGGGTCGACCGGCCGCGGATCGCGCTTGTAGCGCGCATTGCGCAGGTTCAACCGAAAGCGCTTCAGCGGTTCGCCGTCCACGTCGTGGGCGATCAGGCCGGCGTTGCGCGCCATCCGCGTCGGGGCGACGCAGTCGAACGTGTCGACGCCGCGCGCAACGGCCTCGAAGATGTCGGGGATCTCGCCGATGCCGAGCAGGTGGCGCGGCTTTTCGGGCGGGAGCAGCGGGACGGTGAGGTCCAACACGGCGTGCATGTCCGCCTTGGTCTGCCCGAGCGAGCCGCCGATCGCGATGCCGTCCGCGCCGAGCGCCGCCATGAAGCGGGCGCTCTCGGAGCGCAGATCGGGGAACCAGCCGCCCTGGACGATCGCGTAGAGTAGCTGGCGGTGGCCGTGCGGGCTCACGCCGTCGCCGTGGGCGGCCATAGAGCGCTCGGCCCAGCGGTGGGTGCGGCGCATCGAGTCGGCCGTGTAGGCGTGGTCGTGCAGCGGCGAGGTGCACTCGTCGAATGCCAGGATGATGTCGGCGCCGAGCTGCCGCTGCAGTCCGATCGACACCTCGGGCGTGAAGACGTGCCGCGAACCGTCCAGGTGGCTCGTGAACTGGACGCCGTCGTCCGTGACGCGGACGAACGACGGGCCGGCCTTGAGGCGCCGCATCCCGCCCTCGCCCGGGAAGATCGACCCGAGCTTGCCGATGCCGCCTTCCAACCCGGCGCCGAGGCTGAAGACCTGGAAGCCGCCCGAGTCCGTCATGATCGGCCGATCCCAGCCCATGAACCGATGCAGCCCGCCCTGTTCGGCGACGACGTCGGCGCCCGGCCGCAGGAACAGGTGGTACGTGTTGCAGAAGAGCACCTGTTGGCCGACGTGGACCAGGTCCTCGGGCATCATCCCTTTCACGGTGGCCTGCGTCCCGACGGCAACGAAGGCGGGCGTCTCGATCACGCCGTGGGCGGTGACCAGGCGGCCGGTGCGGGCGCGGCCGTCCGTCCAGTCGGTCGTGAACGTCGGCGGGTTGGGCGATGCGGCCATCAGTACGCCACCGTCCGCACGCGGTGGTGCGCCGGGAGCTTGTCGCGGATCGCCTCCGCGCGCTGCCACAGGCGCCAGTCGAGCTCGACGGCGCTGATCGGGCGGCCGAGCGAGGCCAGCGCGTCGCGCACCGCCTCGACGACGACGACCGTCGCGGCGCGGATCTCGACCTCCTCGACGCCGCCCGCGGCCAGCTCCTCGCCGGCGTCGATCCGCGCGGCTAGGTCCGGCGCGAGGGCGATCGCCCCCTGCGCGCGAAGGAGCTGCGGGACGCGGTAGTCCGCGAACGTCGTCAGTTCGTCGATATCGTCCATCCGTCCCAGCCCCTGGCCGCCGAGCGCGCCCCAGACATCGCCGGCGAAGATCTGGGCGCGCTTGTAGAAGAAGACCTGGCGGCCATCGTACACCGCGTGGTCGCGAAAGCCGGGCAGCTCGGCGGCGACCAGCGAAGCCACTCCGGCCGCCGAGCCGCCCGCCGCCTCGACGAGGCGCGCCGCGCTGCCGTCGAATTGTGCGGCGAGTACCGCTCCGACCTCGCGCACGAGCCGTGCGCGCTCGTCCAGCGGCCAGACGGCGGCGCCCAGCCAGCCCGCAAGTTCGTCGGGCGTGAGAGCGGCGAGGCGGTCGACGTCGAAGGCGTGCGCGTCCGCTGTGAGGACGTCACGCAGCCGCGTCGCAAGCGTGTCGTACTCGAAGCCCGGCGTCGGCCAGAAGCAGAAGTTCAGCGCGTCGAGCACGAGAAGATACTGAACCGTTGCCTCGGGCGAGCCAACGAAGTGGATCGACGTGTCCCATCCCGCGGCCGGATACGCTCCGCTCTCCATGCCGACCGCGATCCGCGCGGCGAGGCGGGGGATCGCGTAGGCGTCGGGCGTGGCGCGTCGGGCGGTGGCGGCGATGCGGGCGCAGGAGGCGCGGACTTGGGCGGGGAGGGTGGGGAGGGTGGGGACAAGCATCAAGTACGTCATCCGGTGCGAACGCCCGGCGATGAATCGCCGGGCTACAACAACGACGCCTGCTGAAGCAGGTTACAGGCAGAGAGCCGACGTTTGCCGACGTGGCCACCTTTGCCGACGTGGCCACCTTTGCCGACGTGGCCACCTTTGCCGACGTCACCATTGTAACCCGGCTGTTCACGGCCAGGCGTTCGATGCGCTCGACGTCCAGTCCCGCTTTGCACGCCCGGACGTCACTGCCCCATCGAATTCCCATGGGCCGCACGTCCCGTCGCCGGCCACACCGCCCGTCGCCGCCGTATCACACCGACGTCGACGCGCCCGTGCACCCATCGTTGTTGGGCGATCGCACCAAACGGAGATCCGCTGTGCTGCCGGCGAGCTATCGGCGAAGACTTGGGTGCCAGCGAGTGGAGTCGGGTGGTGTGATCGTGGGGCGCAGGGTGGGAGGGGCGGGGCGGGGCG
>JBDTSC010000204.1:0-6931 GCA_039931375.1 Ardenticatenales bacterium | reverse complement strand
GGCCCGCGGACGGGCTGGGGGACGGCAACGTGCTGGCGATCGTGGTCGGCGACGACGCGGTGTGGTTTGGGCACTTGTTCCATGGGGTGAGTCGGCTGACTTGGCGGTGAGGGGACACGGCGGTGAGGCGACACTTCGTAGTCTCACCTCACGGTAGCGTCGGCACGGTAGCGTCGGCACGGTGGGGACGATAGAGCTTGTTGTACCAATCCACCGGGTTGCGGCCGTGTTGGCAACCGCGCTGTTCGAAGGTAGGGCCCCCCCCCGCGGGTGTCCTCGTGGGTCGCGCAATGTTCGCAGGTCACCCACGTGGGTGCCCTACAAGGGCATCACACGGTCGCAAGGCGTCGGATTGGTCGTACGAGCGGGGTCCGTCACCGGCACGTCGTGATCACCGTGGCGATCGAGGCGTAGATCCGGGCCAGGTCGTCCGTGGTCGGCGCCGCGAAGAAGCGCGCCGCGCCGCCCGCCGCGGATGTCAGCAGGGCGGCGTCGATGTCGGCCGGTCGGCCGAGGCCGATCGTGAAGAGCGTCGTGCCCCGCGACGCGGCGTCGCGGGCGGCGGCCAGGACGGTGTCCTCCTGGCGCCCGGACGGGGCGGGCGTCGGCACTTGGTTGGGCAGGCCGTCGGTGAGGACGATCAGCACCGGGGTGTTCGAACTCCGCCGGACCGCGCTCTGCAGCGCGCGCTGGCCGACGCCGAACGCCAAGTCTAGCCGTGTCCCCTCCGCCGCCGTCGCCGCCAGCCGGTCGAGCCCGCGCAGCGCGGCAGCGCGATCGACGGTGAGCCCTTGCTCGATCCAGCCGCGGTGGTTGAAACCTACGACCGCCACCTGGTCGCCCCGCGTCCGCCGGTCGCCGGTGAGCGTCAGCGTCCCGACGAACGCGCGCGCCGCGGCGAAGGCGGCGGCGTCCTTGGTCGCGCCACCGGTGTTGATCGTCCGCTGCATGGACGTCGATCGATCGAGGACGAGGACGATGTCGGCGAAGCGCAGCGCTTTGGTGCACTGGCTGCGGTTCGTCAGCGGAAGGTAGATCGCAAACCGTGGCGTCGTCGGGCTGGCGGTCGGCGTGGCGGTGCGGGTGGCGGTGGGTGTCCTCGTCGTCGTCGGCGTGCTCGTCGGCGTGGCGGTCGAAGTGCTGGTGGATGTCGCGGTCGGCGTCGACGTTGCGGTCGACGAGGCCGTGGGCGTTGGGGTTGGCGTCGCCGACTGCGTTGCGGTGGCGGTCGTCGATGCGCTGGGCGAAGCCGTCGCGGTGCGGGTCGGGGTGCGGGTGGGCGTTGGCCGCGGCGTCGACGTCGGGAACGGAGTGCTCGGTGGTGGCGGAGGCGGCTCGTCGATGTGGCCGCACAGGCGCTCGACATCGCCCAGGCCGTTGTCCTCGCTGAACGTCGTGCGGCCGGTGCTGTTGTAGAGCTCCAACCGGGCCAGGCCCTCGCCGGTGGCGTTGTCGTGCCAAACGGCGCCGCCCGACGCGTCCGCCAGCGGCGACATCGCGCTGGAGACCGTCCAATCGCGGGTCAAGGGCCGCGCCAGGCCGCCGAAGACGATCTCGCCGAGGCGATTCGAGAAGAACCCGGGGCCGGCGTCGCCCGTGAAGAACTCGGGCTGGAGCGTGCCCGACCAGCCGTCGCCGTTGGGCCGGGCGCGGACGATGTCGCCGGCGGGCAGGCCGGGCAGCTCGGGCGTCGGGACGGTGTGGGCCGGCGGGTGGAGCGTCATGTCACCGAAGCGGTCGCGGAAGCCAAGGATGAAATCGCCGCCGTCGCTCAGCTCGAGATCGGACAGGATCGGCTGCGGCCAGATCGCGTCCTGATGGTCGGGATCGAGCGTGTCGTGACCGCTGCGCCAGCGTTGCCAGCGGGCCGGCACGGGGTTGCGCGCCCAGCCGCGGTCGTCCTCGAGCGGCATCGCCAGCACGTCGCGCATCGCCGCGCCGCTGTCGCTCGAGCGGAAGACGTGCGCCATCAGGCGCCGCTGCCCGGTCGGATCGCTCGTGCCGCCGATGTCGATGACGCCGTGGAAGACGGTCGGACCGCGCACCTTGAGCCCGAACGGCCGCGCGTCCGCCGCCCACGGCAGCGCGAGCGCCTGCGCGCCGTTGGCGAAGCTGCCGTCCAGCACGGCCCGATCATCGAGCAGGTAGCGGTAGATCCGCCGATCGGCCAGGTTCACGGCGAACAGATAGCCGCTTTGGGGATCGAGATCGAGGTCGCCCAAACCGACACGGCCGACCACGTTGCCCGCCGCGATGTCGGGATAGGCGCGCGGATCGTGCGGATCGGCGCCGGCGCCCGGCACCGTGGCCCATCGCACCACGATGTCCGAGCCGAGGTCCAGGCGATAGATCGCCCCCGGCCCGCCTGGTCCGAGCGGCGCGCCGCGCTTGACGTAGGCCCCCGCGTAGACCTTGTTGTGCACATCGTCCACGGCCAGCCCGTACACCGCGCCCATGTCGCGCTGCCGCGCCAGGGTGTAGCGCTCGCCGCCCGATTGCGACCACCGAAAGGCGATGAGGGCGGCCGAATCGTCGGCGCCGGGCCCGAGGAACAGCGACGTGACGAAGAACGGATGGTCCTCGGTGCACGACTCCGCGAAGCGGCGGATCGGGGCGAACGGCGCCGCGCGGCCCGATCCGCCCGCCAGGCACGACAAGACGACGGCCACGGCGAGGGCCGAGCCGCCGACGATGCGCGCGGATGCGATGCGGAGCCGTGATGGCATGAAGCGCCCGTCCCTGTCCCAGGCGCGCGGTGCGCTGCGCTGGGGGTGATGACGTAGTGCATGAGGCTGGCGTTATGCGGTTGTCGGGCGATGCCGAGCTGGGGCTCAGCGGTCCCGGGAAAGCCACGGCGTCCCGCCGTCAGGCGACTACGGCGCTCCAACCCCCGCCGCCCAAACCGCCGCGATTCCGTTGCACGATGCGTCGGCATCGTTGGCCGCGACCTTGGCGACGCGAACGTCGGCCAGCAGCTCGAAGTCCGGGTCGATGCTGACGCCGTCGGCGACGAAGTCCGTGCTGATGTCGACGTCCGTTTCGGCGCCGCTGAGCTGGGCGGCGATGCGCTTCGCATGGCCCGCGCCGGAGGCGGCGACGGTGATCGGCAGGTCGAAGGGGGCGCCGGCTTGGCAGAGGCGGACGTGGACGCTGCTGGAGTTCGCGAACCACCCCGCGTAGACCACCGGGTTGCCGGCCCGATGGACCCACTGATCAAAGAACGCCGCCAGGTCCTTGCCCGACGCCGCCTCGAGCGCCGCCCGCAGATCGTCCGTGCGGACGTTGCCGTAGCGGTGGGCGTTGAAATAGGCCGTCAGGCCACCGAAGAACGCCGCGTCGCCGAGCTGTGAGCGCAGCATGTTGAGGACCCAGCCGCCCTTTTCGTACGTGTTCGTGCCGAACATGTCCGCCAGGATCGGCTGGCTCACCGGCGCGTCGGCGCCGCCCGCCAGCACGGTGTAGCGCAGCGCCTCCATCCGCCAGCCCAGCGGCTCGGGACCGAAGCGATCCGCGCGCCAAAGCTCGGCGAAGTACGTCGCGAAGCCCTCGTTCAGCCAGATGTCCGCCCACGTGTACGGGCTGAGCGCGTCGCCGAACCACTGGTGGGCGGCCTCGTGGGCGATGAGGCTGTGCAGGCCGCGCGGCGCGCGCGACGTGAAGACGTTGGCGCCGATGGCCGTCAGCGTCTGGTTCTCCATGCCGCCGCCGAAGTCCGGCGCGGCGTAGTGGCCGTACGTGTCGAAGGCGTACGGCGCGACCAACCGGCCGTAGACGCGCAGGACGTCGGGCGTCACGTCGGCGACGCGCATCGCCGTGGCCGGGTCGTTAAGGAAGTAGTGGCGGATCTTCACCCCGCCCGGCCCGTCCTGGTCGGCCGTTCGGAAGCGGCCGACGGCCACCGTCGCCAGGTACGTGCTCATCGGCTGGCGCATCTCGAAGACCCACGTCGTCGACGTGTCGCCGGGCCGCTCCTCGATCAGGACGCCGTTTGCGGCGGCGACAAAGGGCGCCGGCGCCGTGATCTCGAAGCGGAAGGCCGCCTTGTCGCGCGGGTGGTCGTTGCTCGGGATCCAGTTGCGCGTACCGTCCGGTTCGGAGATCGCGTACATCGTGCCCTGGCCGTGGGACAGCAGGCCGCCGCTGAACACGTCCTGGCCGCCGGCGCGCGGAACGCCCGCGTACACGACGCGGACGCTGAACGGCTGGCCCTCGGCGAGCGGCTGCGGCAGATCGACCCACAGCTTGTCGGCGTCCGCCGGCCGATCGAACGTCGCCGCCTGGCCGTCCACGTCGACGCTGCTCACGTCGAGCCCCTTGTCCTGCGCCATCCGCATGAAGTCGAGGCTCAGCCGGTTCAGCGCGCTGATCGTCGCTCGCGCCTGGATCGTCGTGTCGGCCTCGAGGCGTCCGGCGGGCGGGTCGATGCGGGCCTTGACGGTGTACGTGATCACGTCGTAGCCCGTGTTGCCGAGGTACGGGAGGTACGGGTCGCCGATCGACGGCTCGCCCGGGAGGGACGATGTGGACCGCGGCGCCAGCCCGAGGCGCGGCGCCAGGCCCGCGCTTGGCGAGGTGGTTCGGCGGCGCGACGAGGCGGCGGCCTCCGCCAACGGACGCGCTTCGCCGCCGGCGGGCGAGCGCAGGGACGGTGGCAGGTGGCGCCGCGCGTCCGCCGCGCGCTCGGACATCCCGATCCCGGCGCCGTCGTCGTCGGTGTCGACGCGGACGACACCGCTGGCGGCACTGCCATCGACATCGACATCGCCATCGATGCCAGCGTCGATGCCAGCGTCGATGCCACCGTCGATTCCACCGTCGAGGATGCTCCCGCCGCTGTTGTCGAGGTCGATGCCGCGGCCGTCGACCGCCGCGCCCGCCCCGCCCGTCGCGAGCGCCGGCATGGGCAGCGCGTCGCAGGCGGGCAGGGGCGCGTCGTCCAGGGGGTGCATGAGGATGTCGGCGAGCATCGTCTGCTCGGGGTCGGGCGTGATCGCGGTCAGGATGCCGTCGTACGGGATGTCGAGGACCTGGTCGGCTTGCGTGATCGTCAGCGAGGCCGACTTCGCGCCGGCGCTGCCGTAGAGCTGCAGCGGCAGCGTGAACGATTGCGGCGTCGCGGTGAGCTGGCAGACGCGCGCTTTGGCGCCGCCGGAGCGGGACCATGCGAGGTTGAGTCGGGGCGTCGCGGCCTTGCGGAACGACGTCGCCAGCTCGGCGCGCATGGCGGCCGTCGGGCCGGTGAGGGCGGCGGCGTCGATCGCGACGGCGTCGAGGGCGTCGAGCGAGGCGTTGAGCTGCGGCGTCGTCTCGAGGTACTTCCGGAGCGCGGCCCAGAACGCCGTGTCGCCGAGGGCCAGCCGGAGACGATGGAAGGCGAACGGCGTCTTGTTCGCCGCGACGACGCCCTGCGACCCGTCCGCCGGCAGGTCGATCAGCGCGACGTCGTCGGCCACGTTGAAGTCGTACGACCACTCGTTCGCCGCCAGCCGGGCGCGGACGATCTCCGGGCCCTGGTCGCGCGCCGCGTACAGATAGCCGAGGTATGTCGCCAGCCCGCTGTTCAGCCAGTCATCGCCCCGGTTCTGGACCCCGACGGCGGCGCCGAACCACTGGCGCGCCATGAGCGACGCATTGCGATCCCAGTATGCCATCCGGTTGCCCGCCTGGTTGCGGCCGAGCACGACCAGCCCGGCCAGCGAGGCCGAGTTGTTCGTGCCGGACTCGACGATCGAGAGGCGCTCGAAGGGGTAGCTGATCAGGCGAGCGCTGAACCATTCGAGCTGGCGCGTGACGGCCTCCAGCGCCGGCTGCGCCTGCTCGGGCGTGCGCAGCAGGTAGCGCGAGATCGGCACGCCGCTGGCCGTGGCGCTCTCGCTGACCGTGTACGGGGCGATGTTGACCATCGCGTCGCCGACGGCCATCTGCCGGCGGACGGCGTAGACGTACGTCGAGTCGTTGCCGTCGCGGAATTGGCTGGCCAGCGTGCCGTTCGCGACGGGGACGTAGGGGTCGGGCGCCGTGAGCGTGAAGTTGAACTGGGCGCGGTCGCGGGGGTGGTTGTTGCACGGGAACCAGCTCGAGGCGCTGCCGATGGTCGACCAGGCCTGGAGCACGTTCTGGCCGCCGCCGCGCAGGTTGAAGCCCGCCCCGTTCGGGCGCGCCGAGCCGCCGTACAGAAAGCGCAGCTTGAACGGCGTGCCGATGGGCAGCGCCGGCTGCGGTGCGATCCAGATCTTGTTGCCCGGACCGGCCCACCATCGGACGGGCGAGTCGTCCAACAGGACGTCGATCGGCCCTGTCGGCAGCACGAAGTCGAGGGCGATGCGATCCAGGTTGTTCTCGGCGGCGTAGCCGTACAGGTACGTGATCGCGCTGTAGTCCACGCGCGCCGGCGTCCCGTCCGCGCCGGGGTCGATGGCGAACTTCAGGATCACGTCGTAGCGCTCGATGTCGTAGCCGGGGTTGCCGAGCCCCGGCGCGCCCGGGTCGCCGATCGACGTCGTGTCCATCGCCCAGGCGCGCATCGCCACCGGCAGGAACACGCGCTGGGCGGAGGACGGCGCCTGCGTCGCCTGTGCCGCCGGGGCCGCGGCAGCGGGGGCGGGCGGACCGGACGGACCGGCAGGAGCCATCATCGCCCAGGCGGCGACGAGCGCGGTCACCATGCAAGCGGCGAGGCGACCGGCGAGACGGCCGGCGAGACGCTGGGCGGGGAGCGGGTGGCGGGGCGACATCGTGCAACTCCAGAGTGCTGGGCGGAGGGTCGCGGAGCGTAGCGATCGAGCCGTCTGGCGTCAACTGGCCCGACGCCCTCGCCTTGTTGTAACGTCGCCGCGCCCCGAACGACGACACTGGCAGCCGCCGGCCGATCGCCAACCCCCGCCAGGAGACCACGATGTCCGCCGAAGCCGCCGAAGCCGCCGAAGCCGCC
>JBDTSC010000203.1:0-6939 GCA_039931375.1 Ardenticatenales bacterium | reverse complement strand
TAAATTTGGATAGTACAGACGGAACCTACTTTTGTGAGAGTATCATGGAGCCAGAGGTTGGACAGGCGATATTAGGAATGCACTCTGGCGACCGCCTCATTTGGGAGCCCACATCAGATGCTCACGTAATATTGCGTGATTCAGATGTGACCCCGATTGACGACAGAGCGAAGCAGATCGTCGTATCAGCGGCCCTTATTGAGGACTTTCAGACTGCACTGCATGAGTATGTATCTGCGCATTAGTGTGCATGTACTGCGCAAGTAGTTACGACTCTACCGCCGCCGCAGCGGCATGACCTGAGCCTGCCCCGGTCTCGCCGGAGGGTGGTTGGCGATTGAACGGGTGGCGCGAACGGACGTACCTGGCGGGGGAGGGACGATCGGCCACCCGACACGGTCGGGTCGCGAATCATCGTGATGCGGGTCTCGGATCCCAGTGATTTAGCCGCAGATCACAGTGATTTGAGCGCAGATCACTGTGGTTCACGTCACGAACCACAGCCGAGTCATGACACGTCCGGCGACGCCCACCGCACCACCTGCGTTTCCATCGCCTCAAGCGCGTCGCACCGCCACCGGTCATAGCCGCCAATGGGCAGCACGGCGGTGACCACCAAGCGCCGGTCGGACGGCATTGGGAGCGTTCAGCGAAGGAAAGCGCTCAGCGACGTCCCCAGAACGCGTCGATCGTACACGGGATCGCCCCAGCGATCCGCACGAAGATATCGCCGAGCGATGCGCCGTCCAGGGCTTGGAAGGCATAGTCCGGTGTGCTCGCCATCGCCGTGAGCGCCGCGCGGTCCACGTCCGCTCCGAGCGCCACCGTGAAGATCAGGTGGCCACCCGCCTTGGCCGCGGCGGCGGCCTCGACGCCGACCTCGGGCGGCTCGGGATTCGAGCGCCCGTCCGTGAGTAGGATGAGAATGCGCCCGTTTGCCGGCCGATGCCGTGCCTCCCCCAGCGCTCCGACGGCGACCGCGATGCCGCGCTGTGGTCGCGTCAGCTGCGCGAGAACGATCGCTTCGAGACCGGCGTCCAGGCGTGTCCGATCGTCCGTCAGCTCTTGGACGACGGTTGCCTGGGCGTTGAATGTGACGATCGCCGCCTGATCGCCCAAGTCAAGCCGCAGCGCGTCGAGGAAGCGGCGGGCGGCGGCGCGCGCGGCGTCCAGTTTGCTGCCTTGGGTGGCGCCGCCGGCCGGTTCGGCCATGCTGGTGGATGCGTCGAGGATCAGCGCGACATCGACGCGGCGTTGGAGGGGAGTGCAGCGTTCGGACAGGGCGACGGGGAGGTAGACGGGGCGCGGCTCCGGCGTCGGAGCGATGACCATGATCTCGGGAATCGGAAACGTATAGTCGCGGTCCACGCCATCCGCGTCCGTATAGCGCGCGACGGCGAGGCGGTTCGTCGGAACGAGGCCGGTGCGCACGGGACGGACGCGGTAGGTGAGCGTGATCCCGTCCGTGGACAGGTTGGAGCGTCCCCAGCGCAACCGGTCGACGAGCTCGATGGCCGGGGGCGCACTCGAGGAGGGTTCGAAGCGCACGTCGGGTCCCATCTCGTCGTCGATCGCGAGATTTCCTGCAAGGCTTGTGTTTACGAGGCGCAGGATCTCCCGATAGATCGGAAAGAGCTCGCCGTTCGTAGGTGCTGGAAAGTAGCGGCCGTTGGCCATCGCGATGAGCAGCTCGCGATCGGCGTCACTGCCGAGGCCGATCGTGTAGATGCGGACGCCGCGAGCGCGGGCCGCTTCCGCGCGCGCCAGTGCCGGCGCGCGTTCGGATTGGCCGTCGGTGAGCACGATCATGACGGGCAGCGCACCCGGCCGGGCCCCGGCGGCAAGCACGTCGTCCGCCAAGGAGACGCCAGCCGCGATGTCCGTACCGCCGTCGTTGCGCGCCGTCCGCACGGCCTCGAGCGCGCCGATCACCGCCACCGAGTCGCGCGTCATGGAGACACGTACCCCCGCCTGGTCGGCGAACGTAACGAGGGCCAGTTGATGCCGGCTGGTGTCCAGGAACGTCGCGAACTCCGTGGCCGCCTCGACAGCCGCCCCGATCTTGTTGTCAGCGTTCATCGACGACGAGGTGTCCAGGACGAGCACGATATCCGCACCGACAGCGCGCGCCCGGGGTGGACAGTCCGCCGCAAGCGTCAGCGTTACGGTCGCCGTCTGGCCGAGGACGATCTGCCGCGGGCCGGCGATCTTGTCGCCTTTCAGCTTGCACGTGGACGGCGCCGGCGTTGGTGTTGGGGCGGGGAATGCCGGTGTTGACGGGGCAGGGCGCGGTTCGAACAGGCGGATCGAGCGCGAAGTCGCGTCGATGACGTACACGCGGCCGTCGCGGCCAAGCACGGGCGGGCCGACGCGGAATCGATCGTCCAATTGCGGGTCGAAGCGCGACAGAACGTTGCCGTCCGCGCCGTGGATTTCGATCGTACCGTCCGTCAGCTGAATGGCAACCAGGAGCATGCCATCGGCCAGCGCGCCGGTTGCAAGGCGCCACGGGCCAGCCAGAAAACCCGCCGGCCAACGCGTCGAGGCGCCTGCGAGCGAAGGCGGCCAGCCCTGCACTTCCGCGTTTGGCACGTCAGCTGTCCAGAGCCAGTCGTCGGCCGTCGTCGCCACATCGATCGGCCATAGACCGTTCGATGTCGACGGTCGAAGCACGTCCTGCTGGACACCCGTCGCGAGATCGAGCACGGCCACCTGCCCTGCCAGCATTTGGGCCACGAACACGCGCCGACCGTCAGCGGCAAGCGCCGGTTGCGACGAGCAATCGCACGGCACCTGCCAGCTGGGCCCGAGGACGCCGCCGGCGGCGAGCACCTCGGACGGGAAGCGGGCGACAACGGTGTGGGTGACTTCGTCCATCGGCCGAAGGATCATGACGGCGCCGCCCAACTTGTCCATCGTGATGTCCAACGGCACGGCGGTCAGGTTCCCTACGAGGCGCGGCGTGCCCGCAGGATCGAGCTCGATCAGTTGGCCGCCGGCGCCGCTGTAGGCCAGAAGTCCGCCGTCGTCCCGCGCCGTGATGAGAGGATCGTCGACCGATGGACAGTTGCGGCCGCTGAGGTCCCGTGCGGTACTTCCGCCGGTGCGAACATCGGGCGCAGTGCACGTCGGGCCGAGGGCATCGCACGCTGCAAAGTGGTACACCCGGTACAGGTTGTCCGACAACAGCGCGAGCAGCTCCGGTTGCTGGCCGGCATGCAAGCGCACGTCGAGCGCTGCCGCAGAAAGCGTTCGCACGCCGACCCGGGCGCCGAGCGCTTCCATCGACCATGTGGCCACTGCGGCGCCAAGCGTGCTGTACAGCGTGATGGCCGGGCGGGACGGCTCGCCGCGAGACGTCGACACGGCCCAGAAGCGGCCGTCGTCATCGGACGTTACGCTGAGCGCGTAGCTGTCGGCCGGCAGCGTCAGGCGACCGGACTCGCGGGCGGTGGCGACGTCGAGCACGCGCACCACGCCGCCGAACAGGCGCGCGATGCGCTCGGGGTTCGCGGCAAGGCTGTTCGGGGCTAGACGACCGATGAAGCTTATCGGCGGCCCCACCGAATCCAGCGACGGCCAATGGACCCGGCTGATCGCGCCCTTGAAGGCGATGAGAAGATCGCCGGACACACGGTCCTCGGCGATGTCGTCGGCCACGAGTGGGAGACGCCGTACGATCCGACCATCCCGCTGCCGCTCCTCGAGGATCGGGAGGACGTCCTGGCCATCGTGCGGCGTGACGGACCAAAGCACGAGCACACTCGACGCGCGGCGAAGCGGGAGAACGACGACCGGATGTGTGCTGCAGGCATCATACTCCGGGATCTCGCGCGGCCAGTCGGTCACGATGCCGGTAACCGGGTCCTCGACGGTGATCTCGTCGCTTCGATCATCCGCCACGTAACGTCGACCGTCCTCGTCCATCGCCACATCAAGTGGAACGAACGGGTCCGTGCGCCGACCGGGCAGCATGCCGAGCGGCCACGTGTCCACGTGCGCGTACGGCTCGTCGATGAGATCGCCCACGCGCTTCGCTCCATCGGGCGGTCGCGGGCGCGCCGGCGCGGCGTCCTCCGCCCGGCCCGGCGTGGGGGTAATCGACATCATGACGGAGAGCAGCACGGCGGCGAGGCAAGTTAGGACGGTGACACGACGTGTGGTCATTGCAAGCTCCTTATACTAATTCGCCTTGTTCGGACCGTGTGATTCGTCAGGGCCGAGCTGGGGCTCGACGACAATAAGAAACCCGCACGGACGACAACAAGATCTCCGCGCACGGAGACGCCCGCCGCCTAGCATGGCACCCTTCTGGATCAACCACGACCCATGTTCGCAACGCTCTAGATCTGCCCCCCCCCCGCGTGACGGGGCCGGTGGATTGGGAGTATGCTCGATGATCGCGGGGGGATAGGCATTTGAATCGCACGCCGCCCGTCTAGCCCCCTTGCTTGCCGTCACCACCGGGGCCATCCGGGTGGCCGACTGCTACTTCGACGGCATCGATGTACAGGTCACCGCATCGTTCCCGAGCTGGCCCCCGGCCCCACCCCTCGCGGCGGTGGCGGGCCGTAATACTGGTAGTACTGGCACCTGATGCCCGCGTTGTAGAGCTTGCGCCGCCGGTCCGCGGTGCGTCCGAAGGTTCGCTCGAACTCCGGGTGTCCGCTCAGCCAGTAATGGCTCCAGGTCGGATACGGCGCCAGGGCCCGTCGCAGGTCGTGGTGGAGCCGCGCTACCGACTCGAAGTCGCCATCGCGCTCGCCATACGGGGGATTGCTGACGATGACGCCGTAGTCCTGGCGAGGGTGGAAGTCCGTCGCCCGCCGTTGCTTGAAGCGCAGGCCCGAGGCCACACCCGTGGTCGCGGCGTTGGCGGTGGCTAGCGCCACCATCTTGGGGTCCAGGTCGCTGCCGATGATGTCCAGTGGGCGGTCCCAATCGGCGCGATCCATGGCTTCCTGGCGCGCCGCGTCCCAGGCTGAGCGCCCCACGGCGGGCCAGGCCTCGGCGGCGAATCGGCGGCGCAGCCCCGGCGCGACGTTGCGGCCGATGAGGGCGGCCTCGATGGGGATGGTGCCGGAGCCGCAGAACAGATCGACCAACGGGCGGTCCGGATGCCAGTAGGACAGGAGCACCAGTGCCGCCGCCAGCGTTTCCCGCAGCGGCGCTCCGCCCGCCGCGGCGCGGTAGCCGCGCTTGTGCAGGCCGTCGCCGCTGGTGTCCAGGCTGAGGATGGCCGTGTTCTCGCGGAGGGCCACCTCGATGCGGTAGAGGTTGCCCGTCTCGGGGAAGCGCTCGACCGGCCCGTATGCCCCTCGCAAAGCCTCCACCACCGCCCGCTTCACGATGGCCTGGCAGTCCGGCACGCTTGAAAGTTGCGACTTGACCGAGCGCCCATCCACCGGGAACACCGCATCGCGCGGCAGCAGGTCGGCCCAGGGCAGGGCGCGGGTGCCTTCGAACAACGCGTCGAAGGTCGTCGCCTGGAAGCTGCCGACGACCAGGCGCACCCGGTCGGCGCTGCGAAGGTTGAGGTTCAGACGCGGGATGTCCGCCACGCTGGCGTCATCGATGCGCACTCCGCCGACGACCGTGTGCGTGGTCGGGTAGCCCAGCGCGTGGACTTCGCGCGCCACCACGGCTTCGAGGCCGGCGGCGGCGGTGGCGATCAGCGCCATTGCGGGTGGGGGGACATGTCGTGATGGTAATGCGGCTCGACGGTGGCCGATGGCATGCTGGGCGGCTTGTGGCGGGGCTGAGGCAGACTGGCATCGGACGGTGGATTTCGGACCGGTGCTGGGAAAGGCACCGACGCCATCGTCATCGGATTGCTGGTGCTCCGGCCCCCTACGCCAAAATCCCCTGAAACTCCGCCGCGTCGATCGTCTCCTTCTCCATCAGCCGCTTGCTCACGGCGTGGAGCTTGTCGATGTGCGTGCGGATGATGTCCGTGGCCTTCTTGTGGGCCGCGATCACGATCTTGCGGACCTCCGCGTCGATCGTCTCGGCCACGTCCTGGCTGTAGTTCTGCTGCTCGCCGATGTCGCGGCCGAGGAAGATCATCTCCTCGCGCTCGCCGTACACCAGCGGCCCGAGCGTCTCGCTCATCCCGTAGCGCGTCACCATATCGCGCGCCATACGCGTCACGCGCTCGAGGTCGTTCGACGCGCCGGTCGTGATCTCCTCGAAGACCACCTCCTCCGCCACGCGGCCGCCGAGCAGACCCGCCAGATCGTCCTCGAACTTCGAGCGCTGGTAGATCGTGCGATCGTGCGTCGGCATGTTCATCGTGTAGCCCAGCGCCATGCCGCGGCTGACGATCGTGATCTTGTGGACCGGATCGCAGTGCTCCAGGTTGGCCATCACCAGCGCGTGGCCCGCCTCGTGGTAGGCGATGATCTTGCGTTCCTTGTCCGAGATGATCCTGGAGCGCCGCTCCGGCCCCGCGATGATCTTCTCGATCGCCTCCTGCACGTCCACCATGTAGATCGCCCGGCTACCGCGGCGCGCGGCCAGGATCGCCGCCTCGTTGATCAGGTTCTCGAGATCCGCGCCCGCAAAGCCCGGCGTCTGCCGCGCCACGGCATCCAGGTCGATGTCGGCCGCCATCGGCTTGCCGCGCGTGTGGACGGCCAGGATCGCCCGGCGGCCCTTCACATCGGGGCGATCGATGATCACCTGCCGGTCGAACCGTCCAGGGCGCAGCAGCGCCGGGTCCAGGATGTCCGGCCGGTTCGTGGCGGCGATCACGATGATGTTCGAGTCCGTCCCGAACCCGTCCATCTCCACCAGGATCTGGTTCAGCGTCTGCTCGCGCTCGTCATGGCTGCCGCCAAGCCCGGCGCCGCGATGCCGCCCGACCGCGTCGATCTCGTCGATGAAGATGATGCACGGGCTGTGCTTCTTGGCCTGCTCGAACAGATCGCGCACCCGGCT
>JBDTSC010000202.1:0-6940 GCA_039931375.1 Ardenticatenales bacterium | reverse complement strand
AAGTCCCGCGTCAACGACACATGCGCCAGATCCTCGTAGGCCACGGGGCGGATCGGCAGCGTGTCGAAGTCGAGGATCGTCGCGCCCGGGTAGGCCAGCAGGATCGGCGAGTGGGTGGCGATGATGAACTGCCCGCGCTGCTCGACCATCGCCTTGATCGCGCTGATCAGCGCGAGCTGCCGGATCGGCGAGAGCGGGGCCTCCGGCTCGTCCAGCAGGTACAAGCCGCCCGGCACGAACCGCGACTGGAAGAGCGCGAGGAAGCTTTCGCCGTGTGAGCGCTGATCTAGGCCCTCGCCGTAGCGGTGCTCGAGGTCGGCCAGCTCCTTGAGGAACGGCGTCTTGGCCAGGCCGAGCGCGTAGGCTGACCGATCCGCGTACTCCGCGTCCAGCGCCTTGAGGTCCGCCTTCAGCTCGCGCTTGATCGCGCTCATCCGCTTGGCGTAGCCAAAGAAGTCCTCGGCGCGCAGGAAGAAGCCGCGGTGGGTCGGCGCGTTCCAGATCAACTTCAGGTGCCGCGCCAGCGCCCGCGCCGGCGCGAGCGTCCCGTCGTCCCCGACGCCCTCGCTGCCGACCGCGATCGACCCCGCGGCGCACGCGATCGCCTCCAGCAGCGTCGACTTGCCCGACCCGTTCTCGCCGACGAAGCACGTCACCGGCGCATCGAACGTCAACGCTTCCAGCGTGCGCACGGCCGGGACGTCGAACGGATAGCCGGCGTCCTCGGGCAGCGCGCGGACCGAAAGGCCGCGCAGGTGGAGCGTCGGCGCGGCGCCCGCCGCAGCTGTCGCGGCCCGGCGCGACCGGTGCGGCCGATGCGCGCCTTCCGTCACGGCGCCGAGAGGATCAGCGGCCCGTGCGCGGTGATCGCGACGGTGTGCTCGAACTGCGCGGAGTGCGCACCGTCCTCCGTCACGACCGTCCAGCCGTCGTCGCTCAGGACGCACTCCGGGCTGCCGGCGTTGATCATCGGCTCGATCGTGAAGACCATGCCCTCCACCAATTGGAGGCCCGTGTCCATCTGACCCGTGTGGCCGACGGACGGCGGCTCGTGCAGGCTCCGCCCGAGGCCGTGGCCGCCCCAGTCCGTCACGACCGAGTAGCCGTGCCGCTCCGCATGGCGCTGGATCACGAAGCCGATGTCGCCGAGGCGTTTGCCCAGCTGGGCCGTGCGAATCCCGAGCTCGAGGCACGTGCGCGTGACGTCCAGCAGCGCCTGATCGGCCGCTGAGATCGCCCCGACCGGGAACGTCACGCAGCTGTCGCCGCACCACCCGTCCAGCTTCAGGCCGATGTCGATGCCCACCGTGTCGCCTTCGACCAGGACGCGGTCGTCCGGGATGCCGTGGCAGATCTCGTCGTTCACCGAGGCGCAGATGACGCCGGGGAACGGCGGATGGGTCGGCGGCGAGCCGCGGTAGTTCAGGTACAGCGGTTCGGCGCCGCGGCTCGTGATGAACGCCGCCACGCGCGCGTCCAGATCGACGAGCCGCACGCCCGGCTCGATCGCGTCGCGCAGCAGCGCGAACGCTTCCGCCACCAGCCGTCCGGACCGGCGCAGGGCCTCGATCTCGACCGGGGTCTTCAGGATGGGCGCGGCCGGCGCAGGGGCGCGGCGCCGCTGGACGAATCGGCGCATGGCGCGCCGGGCGGAGTTGTTCATGCCGTCATTTTACACGGGCGGGCGCGATCGGCGGTGTCCGATGCGGGCCGGTGCACTAGAATCGGCGGTCGAGCGGGCGGCCACGGACGGCCGCGCCGCGGTCAAGGAGCAGGGCATGGCCGTCGAAGAGTCGATTCCTCCCACGCACGCTGCGCACCCGGAACATGCTCCGCCTGCCCGCCGACGCATGTCGACCGGCCGCCGGATGATGGTGCTGGCCGTCGCTGTCGCCGCGTTGTACGGCGCGTTGTTCATCGCCTACGTCCGACTGAACGCGACGCCGGACGGCGGGCGGCGGGTGACCCTCTTCGCGCCCACGGACGGCGTCGGCTTCAAGGGCATCGCGCTCCCCGAGCCGTTCGCCGCCCCCGCGCTCGACCTGGCGACGGCGGACGGCGGTCGGTTCCGGCTGGCCGACGCGCGCGGCAAAGCCGTCCTGGTGTACTTCGGCTACACCCGCTGCCCCGACGTCTGCCCGCAGACGCTCGCCCGCCTGACCGCCGCCCTCGCGACCCTCGGCGCCGATGCCGACCGCGTCGCGGTCGCCTTCGTGACGATCGATCCGTTGAACGACCGCGCCGACGTCGTCCGCGGGTATTTGGCCGACTACGACCCCCGGATCGTCGGCCTCGTCGGCGCCCCGGACGAGCTGGCGGCGGTGGCCGCGGCCTTTGACATCGCGTCCAGGGCAGTCCCGACCCCCGCGGCGGGCCTCATGCCGCCGGGGCAGATGGCACCGGGGCAGATGGCACCGGGGCAGATGGCGCACGAAGCGCACGACATGAGCGCGCACGCGGGCGATCCCGCGATGGCGACACCCTCGCTGGCCCACTCCAGCTCGGTGATCCTCATCGACCCCGCCGGCCTCATCCGCGCCGTGCTGCCTCCGGAGCAGACGCCCGGCGATATCGCGCACGACGTCAGTTGGGCACTGGCCAACCGGTGAGGCCGGACCGAGCCGGCCGACCCTGCGCAGCCCGGGCGCGGCGGCGTACAATGACGTGCGCGTTTCGCGCGTCCTCCGTGCGCGCGGGCGGTGCCGCTGTTCGAGCGGCGCGCAGCACCCGCCCCGGCATCGACCAAGGAGCATCGAACCGATGGCCACACTGACCGTTCAGGATGTCATGACCCGCGACGTCACCTCGATCGTGCGCGATCTAACGGTCGACATCGCGCTGCAGATGATGCTCGAGCACGAGGTCCGCCGGTTGCCGGTCTTGGGGGAGGACGACCGCCTGATCGGCATCATCACGCAGGCGCAAGCCCAACTGGCCCTGCCGCGCGGCAGCACCTACTACAGCGCGTCGCCGCTCGAGGACGTGCCGTTGGTGCGCGACGTGATGACCGTCAACGTCTTCACGGTCGGGCCGGACGAGCCCGTCGTGCGCGCCGCGCGGCTGATGCTCGGCCAGCACATCGGCGCACTGCCGGTCGTCGAGGATCGGAAGGTCGTCGGCATCGTGACCGAGAGCGACCTGTTCGAGACCTTGGTCGATCTGCTGGAGAAGGCGCCGAACGCGTAGCCGATCGCAACGGGCGGCGGAGGTCGCGGATGGGTCGTGGCTGCGGCGACGTGACTGCTGGGGCTGTCGGCGCTGGGGTGGGAGGGGCTTAGACTGCCGGAGTCCGGCGGGGGGAGCGATTGACCTTCCTGTTCCCCTGTCGACGAACCTCGATAGACCAATCCAGCTTCCAGCCAGTGACCAAGCCACGAGGCGGTCCCTACGTCCGATTGGGCCGAAGGGTCCGCATCCACGAAAGGCGTTCCGACAGACATGACCTCAGATCGACGTACCGCGCTCGTCGTAGGAGTGCTGTTCATCCTCACCTTCGTCACTTCGATCGCAGGAGTGATCGCATACGGACCTGTGCTGAGCGATCCCAACTACGTCACCGGTGCTGGCGCCGACACACGTGTGTTCCTGGGTGCGTTCCTCGAGCTGCTTCTCATCATCACCAACATCGGCTGTGCCGTCGTCCTGTTCCCGCTGCTCAAGCGGCAGGACGAGGGCCTCGCCCTCGCCTACGTCACAGCGCGAATCGTCGAGTGCACCTTCATCCTGGTCGGCCTGATCAGCGTGCTGGCCATCGTCACGCTGCGCCAGACGGCGACCGCGTCGGATGCCGGCTCGCTCCTCATCGTCGGCAAGGCGCTCCGCGCGATCCACGACTGGACGTTCCTGCTCGGCCCCGGCTTCGCCGACGGCGTCGGGACCGGCCTGATCCTGGGCTGGCTGATGTACCGTTCCGGCCTGGTCTCTCCGCGAATGGCGCTCTTCGGTGTCATCGGAGGCCCTCTCCTCGCCGCTTCAGGGATCGCCGTGCTGCTCGGGATCATCCCGCAGTTCGGAGCGGTGCAGGTCATCGCGACCATCCCCGAGATCATCTGGGAGGCGTTCCTGGGCCTGTGGCTCACGTTCAAGGGGTTCAAGGCGTCGTCCCCGATCCTCATGCCCGAGAACCGGGAGCGTTAGATCGCGGCGGCGCGGATCGCCGCGGCCCGCTCATTCGCCGTCGCTTGGGCGGAGCGCGGTTGCGCTGTACGATGGGCGCGCGACCGTCTTCGCGACGCGTCGGGCCGTGAGGGTCGGCCGCAACGCGCCGCGGATCGACGGTAGCGGACTTCGGGCCGCAACGCGCCGCGGCCCACCGGATCGAGGAGCAATTCGATGCCAAAGACGCCCCTTGGGGTGCTCGTGCCGCTGGATGGTTCGCAGGTGTCCGAGCAAGGGCTCGCCTTTGCCGCGCCGCTTGTCGCCCGCAACGGCGGCCGGCTGATCCTGCTCTCCGTGCCCAGCATCTACACCGCGGATCTGTCCTGGGCCGACGCGCAATACGGTCAGTCGGCCGCCTCGACGGCGCCGATCTTGTCGCTCGAAGGGCTCGTGGCCGAATCCGAGCGCGCAACGCTCGTCTACCTGGACGCCGTCGCGGCCCGGCTGCGCGGCGAGGGCTTGACGGTCGAGGTCCGCACCCCGAGCGAAGTGCCGGCCCGCGCGATCTTGTCGTGCGCCCAGGCGGACGACGTGTCCCTCATCGTGATGGCCAGCCATGGTCGTGGCGGGCTCACCCGTTGGGCCCTCGGCAGCGTCGCCGACAAAGTCGTGCAGGCCGCGGGCGTGCCCGTCGTTCTGCTGCGCGGCGACGCGCCCCGCGTACGCCCCGACCTGGGGCGGATCGTCGCCGCCCTGGACGGATCGCCGCTGTCGGCCCAGGTGCTGCCGACGGTGGCGTGGCTGGCGAAGACGTTCGACGCCCCGGTGACGTTGGTGACGGTGGCGGCGGGACCCGAGCAGGTGCTTTGGAGCGGCCTCGGCGGCGGGTCCCTTGTCGACGCCAGCAGGCCCGAACGCGCCGCGGAAGACTACCTTGCCGGCCAGGTCGAGGCGCTGCGCCGGGACGGGATCGCGGCCGACAGCGCGCTCTTGGTGGGCGAGGATGTGGCGGAAACGCTTTGCAACTGCGCCGCCGCCCCGGATGTCGGCCTGCTGGCGATCACCACCCACGGGCGCGGCGGCCTCGCCCGCTGGGCGCTCGGCAGCGTGGCGGACCGCGTGGCGCGGACGTCGAAGTCGCCGGTGCTGATCGAACGGGTCCTCTGAGTCGTCTGATCGGCAGGGGGACGCGCGCATCGGGCGCACCACGTCGACCGCACCATCCGGTACGCGACCATGCCCCGAGAGTTCGCCCAAGATCATCGCCTACCGTCCATCGGCGACGACGTTGACCGCTCCGCCGACGTCGCCGCCGGTGACGTGCGCCGCCTGGGCGCCGTCGTCCGGTGGGCCGTCGCCCTCCGCTTCCCGATCGCCCTGGCCGTCGCCCTCCTCGCGCTGCCGGCGCTAGCGGAGACGGCGGGGCTGCGCCTCTTCCTCGGCAACTTGTTTGTGTTGCGGACGCCGGAGCTCGCCGCCGTCGCGGTTCTGGCGCCGCTGGCGGCCTGGACGGCCGTGAGCACGGCGCGCGTCGCGCTGGCCGGCGCCCCGGCGCGGTTCGGCATCGCACCCTGGCCGTGGGCCCCCCGGCGGCCGGCGCTCGGCACGTCCGCGCTGGTCGCCGCGCTGTCGACGCCGATCGTGATCACCGCGCTCGCGCGCGCCTCGACCGAGCCGCGCGTGTCGGCGGCGCGGCTGGGCGCCCACGCGCTGGCCGTCGCGGTCGGGTGCGTCGCCGCCGCCGCCGGGATCGCGCTCGGCGAGCGGTTCGGCTTTGCGCTGGCCGCCCGCGTGGCCGCCGCCGGCGATCGCTCGCGCGCGCGGCGACTCCTGCGCCGCCTCGGCCCCGGCTACGACGACCGTGCGGACGCTGCGTTGGCCGGCGCGCACCTGCGGGCACTCGGCAGCCTCGTGGTATTCGCCGCTGGCTACGCCGTTCTGGGCGCCCTGTTCAACCCGGCCGCCGCGCCGGACGGCTGCGTGGGCCGGCTGCGGATCGTGGACGGCGGACTGTGCTTCCCGGCGCTCGGCTACGTGCTCATCGTCGCCGCGCTGGCCGGCTGGGTGCTCGCCGGCGCCGCCTTCTGGTTCGACCGCTACGGCGTGCCCACGACCGTGGCGCTCGCCCTCGCCGCCCTGGCCATGCTCCCGTTTAGCGATACGGACCATGTCTACCCCACGCAGCCGTGGCCGTCCGAGCCCGCCGTCCCCCTTGGCGCCGCGGACGTCGTCGCCACCCGCCTGGCGCGCCAGACCGGACCGCCGCGGCTGATCGTCGTGGCCGCCAGCGGCGGCGGCACGGCATCGGCCCTTTGGACGACGACGGTGTTGACGCGCCTCGAGGCGGCGAACGGCGCCGCCTTCACGGATGCCCTGGCGGCCGTCAGCGCCGTGTCGGGCGGCAGCGTCGGCGCGATGCTCCACGTGGCACCCCAAGCCGGCGGCGGTCCTCGCCCGCCGGCGACGCTGGCCGCGATCCGCGCGGCGGCCGCCCAGCCGTCGCTGCGCGGCGTGGCGTGGGGCCTGGCGTACCCCGACCTCTGGCGGATCGTCCTCGCGCCCGCCGTCGGCCGCGCGCTGCCGGCGACGTCCGACCGCGGCTGGGCGGCGGAGCGCGCCTGGGGCGATGTCTGGCGGCGGGTCCTCGGCCGCACGGACGCGGACGCAACGCTGCACGCCTGGCGCGCGGCGGTGCGGCGGGGCGACATGCCAGCGCCGATCTTCGGCGCGATGGCCGTCGAGACGGGCCGGCCGCTGCTCTTGACGCCGATCGACCTGCCCGCGGGGACGGAGCGCGGTTCCGGGGACGCTCTCGACGACGGCGCTGACAACGACGAGGCTG
>JBDTSC010000201.1:0-6944 GCA_039931375.1 Ardenticatenales bacterium | reverse complement strand
TGCGCAGCCGCCACTACGTGAACGTCGTGGTCGCCGGCAAGCACCCCTCGCCGCAGTGGCTCCCGATGGACGCGGCGGTCCGGCACTGCATCGCGGGCGCCGGTGTCTGGTCGTGGGCCAGCAACGACCAGGATGGGGCGACGGACGTCGTCATGGCGTGCTGCGGCGACGTGCCGACGCTCGAAACGCTGGCGGCCGTCTCGATCCTGCGCGAGGGGTTGCCCGACCTCCGCGTCCGGGTGGTGAACGTGGTCGATCTGATGCGGCTGCAGCCGCAGAGCGAGCACCCGCACGGGCTGAGCGATCCGGACTTCGACGAGATCTTCACCCCGGACAAGCCGATCATCTTCGCCTTCCACGGCTACCCGTCGCTGATCCACCAGCTGACCTATCGCCGCACGAACCACGACAACCTCCACGTCCGCGGCTACAAGGAAGAGGGCACGATCACGACGCCGTTCGACATGACGGTGCGCAACGATCTGGACCGCTATCACCTGGCGATGGACGCCATCGACCGCTTGCCGCAGGTCGGCGAGAAGGGCATCGCGCTCCGGCGGCGCCTGCGGGAAAAGCGGATCGAGCACCGGCAGTACATCGAGCGCTACGGCCAGGACATGCCGGAGATCCGCGAGTGGCGTTGGGGCGCGACGCCGGACGCGACGACGCAAGATGTGGCGCCGCCAAGCGACGACCCACCGACCACCGACGGTGCGGTGAACTGATGGCCGCGAAGCCTCACCTTCCGCACGTCTACCTGCTGCGCCACGGAGAAACCGCGTGGACCGTGACGGGCCAGCACACCGGGCGCACGGACCTGCCGCTGAACGACCAAGGCGAACGCCAAGCGCGCGCGGTCGCCGCGCGCCTGGCCGCGCTACCGATCGACCACGTCATCGCCAGCCCGCTCCAGCGCGCCCGCCGCACGGCGGAGCTGGCGATGCCGGACGCGCGGATCGCGTTGGACGATGACCTGATGGAGTGGGACTACGGCGCCTACGATGGCCGAACGACGGTCGACATCCGCGCCGAGCGCCCCGGCTGGCGCCTGTTCCGCGACGGCTGCCCCGGCGGCGAGACGATCGACGGCGTCGGCGCGCGGGCGGACGGGGTGATCGGCCGCGTCCGCGAGCGCGGCGGCAACGTGCTGCTCGTCGCCCATCGCGAGATCCTGCGCGTCGTGGCGGTGCGGTGGATCGGGCTTGCGCCGAAGGCCGGCGGCGGCTTGATGCTCGCCACGGGGTCGCTCAGCGTCCTCGGCTACGATCACGACATCGCCGAGCCGGCCATCCACGTTTGGAACGACCGCGGCGCGGCAGCGGCGGGGGCGCATTGAACGGGCATGTCGGCAGGCCGGACGGCGCCATGAGCAGCACGAGACCAAGCGTCGATGCCGAGGGCGATGCTGAACTGGAAGGACTCCGGTGCGACGCGTTCGGCTCAGCTGTCGCATAACTGGGCCGCCTCAGCCCCACCCGCTCTCGACACGCTGAAACGCCCGCGTATCCGATACGCCGAAGGCGCCGCGCTCGCGGTGCCACGAGTGCGTGTTGACCCGGATCCGGCCGGAATCGACCTCGAGCACGTTAAACGAATTGGGCTCCCCGCGGCCGCGCGTGGAGCTTGCGGTGCCGGCCTGAATCACCAGCGCCGAGTGGCCTTCGATGTCGTAGCGGGCCGTGCTGCCAAAATGGTTGAGGTGCAGGTGGCCGGCGAGGAAGAGATCGACGCCGCACTCGGCGAAGGCCTCCACGGCCATCCGTGCGCGCCCGACCAGGTTGCGCTCGCCCCAGCCGTCCGGCACATCGAACGGATGATGGGTGACCACGATCCGCACGTGTTCGGGCCCCAACCGGCCGAATTGTTCGCAGATGTGCCCAACCTGAACCCGATTCAGCCGCCCCCCCTTGGCCACCAGCGACCGAGCGGTGTTGACGCCGATCACCGCGATCTCATCGTCGACGTACATGGGATGGGGATCGGCGGTGATGTATTGCCTGAACCGCTTCAGCGGTCCCTTGAAGCGAAGGAACAAATTGTGGAGCGGAATGTCGTGGTTGCCGGGCACGACGATCTGCGGTCGCGGCAACCGATCCAGGAACGCTCTGGCCTCCTCGAACTGCGATACTCGAGCGCGCTGGGTGAGATCGCCGGAGATCGCCACGACGTCAGGTTGGATCGCCGCCACGGCCCGCGCGAGCGGCCCGAGGATCGGCGGATCGATCCGTCCGAAGTGCAAGTCGGAGAGATGGACGATCGTGCGCATCGCCTAGGCGGTCGGTGTCGGGACCGCGACCCGGAGCGCCCGGGGCCGGATCCGGAAGTTCAAAGGCGTCGCCATTTGATCCACTTCGCCGTCGATGGAGATCCGCAGGAGTCGCTGCCTCGAGTGAATCGAGAACGCCTCGGTGAGCAGCCCGTCGAAATCGTTGCCCAAGCGAAGCGTCCCCAACCAGGCGCGCACCGCAAACCACAGCAGTCGCAGTTCCCCTTCAGCAGGCGGGATGTAGAGGCAAAGCCGGCCGGCGTCCAACCGCGTTCGGGTGGGCAGGCCGACCCCCGCGAACTCATACTCGTTGTTGCCCACGAAGACGATCGGCGCCTTGAGGAGCAGTTCCCTTCCATCCACGCGCACCCGTACGACCAAGAGCCGATAGGGCGACAGCTCCACCAACGCGGCCCAAAGCGCTGCGGGCCATTTCGCGATGCCACGCTTCTGCTCCGCTTCGCGCAAGAACACGATGTCGGGGTACAGCCCGAGTCCCGAGTTGTTGAGGAAGATTCGCTCGTTGACCTGCCCCACGTCCACGAGGGCAACATGACCCGCGCGGAGCGTCTGCAGCGCGGACTCGATGTTCAGCGGAATGCCCGCATCCTTCGCGAAATGGTTGAGGGTTCCCAACGGCAGCACGCCCAAGACCGTCGTGGTCCCTGCGACCGCCGAGGCGACGGCGTTGATGGTGCCATCGCCGCCGCCCGCAACGACCATCGTGCTCCCGCGGTCGATCGCCCGTTGGGCGAGCCGCGCAAGCTCGCCACCGCCGTCCGTGACGATGACCTCAGCCTCGGCGAACGCCTGCGCGATCATGCCGGTCAGCTTCTGACGCGACGCGTTGTCGGCCACGCGTCCGGCGCTGCCGTTGATGAGGAAGACGATCTTCGAGCGCACGCCTGATCAGGCTCCTATCGCGGACACGGAGATGCACGGTCCAAGTATGCCTGGTGCAGCGGCGCGCCCGCAATCAGGTATCCTGCACGCAATCCGGTTCTTCCGACCGGCGCGCGCGAGTGAGGCGCCATGCTCCCCCTCCTGGAACGACTCCTCTCCACCTACGGCTACGCCACCGTCGCACTGGGCGTGCTGATCGAGAGCGTCGGCATCCCGTTGCCGGGCGAGACGATCCTGCTCGTGGCCGCGGCCTATGCCGGCGCCGGGCACCTTTCCGTGCGCTGGGTGATCGTCGCCGCAGCCGTCGGGGCGATCGTCGGCGACACGATCGGCTACGAGCTCGGCCACCACGGCGGACGACGGCTGCTCGAGCGCTACGGCCGATTCGTGCGCCTCAACGAGCGTCACCTGGCGCGGGCCGAGGGCTTCTTCGCGCGATACGGCGACAAGACCGTGTTCTTCGGCCGGTTCATCAGCATCCTGCGCATGTTCAGCGCCTTCCTCGCCGGCGTCTACCGCATGCCGTACCGCCGGTTCCTCGCCTACAATGCCGCCGGCGGCATCCTGTGGGCGCTGACGTTCGGGCTGCTCGGCGCGGCGTTCGGCACCCAATGGCCGCTGGTCGAGCGCTGGGCAGGGCGCGCCGGGCTGCTGATCGTCGGGCTGTTGCTCGTGGTCGCGCTTGCGGCCGTGATCGGGCGCTGGGCCGTGCAGCATGAGTCCGAGCTGGAGGCGCACTGGACGATGTTCTGGGCGAGCCGACGCGTCGCGGCCCTGCGCCGTCGTTTCGCTCCCCACATCGCGTTCCTTCAGGCGCGCCTTTCCCCGGCGGGCTATCTCGGGTTGCAGCTCACCGTCGGGCTGGTGGTGATCGTCGCCGCCAGCTGGCTGTTCGCCGGGATCGCCGAGGATGTTGTCCACCTCGACCCGATCGTGTCGCTCGATCTGGCGGTCAACACGTACCTCAGCGCCCGCACCGAGCCGCGGTTCACAAGCGCAATGTCGATCGTATCGCTGGGCGGCGGGCCATCGATCCTGGTCCTCGGCGTTCTGGTGGCGATCTACCTGCTGTGGCGCCGCCGCTGGGCCGACACGCTGATGCTCCTGGTCGCGGCTGGGGGCGGCGAGGTGTTGGCCCTGTTGCTCAAGGCGGTCTTTGTGCGGCCCCGGCCGTTCCTCGTGGACCCGCTGCAGGCGCTCAAGAGCTACAGCTTTCCAAGCCAGCACGCCATGGGTTCGATCGTCTTCTACGGACTGATGGGCTACCTCATCATCCGCGACGCTTCGAGTTGGCGCCGCCGCGTGGCGACGGCGGTCGCCGTGCCGCTGATCGTGGCGCTGATCGGCTTCAGTCGGATCTACCTCGGCGTCCACTACGTCAGCGATGTCCTCGGCGGCTATGCGGCCGGGATCGCCTGGCTGGCCTGCACGATCAGCGGCGTGGAGACGGTTCGTCGGCGGTTCACCCGACCCCTCGATCCCGCTTCCCCGCCGCCGTCCCCACCGGCGAGAGCAGCCGATCCAACCGGCTCATCTCCGATGTGAGCCCCTGTACCGCCGCTTTGAGCTCGCGCACCCGTGGGCTCCGCTCGACCGCGCCCGGCCCGTCCTCCGCCGCCTCCGCCTCGGCCTCGCCCAGCGCGAACCGCAGCGTGTCAAGGCGATCCCGCGCCGCGCGCTGCCGCAGCCGCAGCACCTCGCCGCGGTAGCCGCGCACGGCCGTCGTCTCGTCGATCGAGGGGCCGGCGAGGACGCGGCGGCGGAGCTGGTCGGCCAGGCGGGCGTTCGGCTCGGGCAGCGCGTCCAGGCGCTGCGCCGCGGGGGCGTCGGGCGGGGAGGTGCCGTGGGCGGCGAAGCGGACGCCCTCGAACAGGTCGCGCTGCATCGGCTCCGCGAAGTCCGCCGCGTCCAGCGTGGGCTCGTCGATCTCGCGCAGCGCGACGTTCAGCGCCGCCAGGCGCGTGGGGGCCGCCAGCAGGAAGCCCAGGATGCGCGCCGCGTGCGTGTCGGCCGGGGGTGCGGGCGGCGGTACGGCGGCCGGCATGTCGACCGCGTCGCCCTCGGCCGACGGGCCGGTGGCCGCCAGCGCGGTCGACGAAGAAGCGGCGGCGGATGAGGCGGACGGCGATGACATCATCGCCCCGTGCCTCCCTCCGCCCGGCGACGACCGCCCCCGTCCGGACCGCGCCAGCCGCGCCGCGAGCGCCCGCTCGTCCACGCGCAGCTTGTCGGCCAGGCGGGCCATCCAGGCGCTGCGGACGATCGGGTCGGGGATCTCGGCGATGATCGGGATGAGGCGCTCGGCCGCGGTCTGCTTGGCGCTCGGGTCGTTCAGGTCCAGGTCCGCGGTCATCGCGTCCAGCAGGTAGGCCAGGACGGGAATCGCGCCGGCGATCAGGCGACGCCAGGATTCGGGGTCGTCGCGGATCACATCATCGGGGTCCTTGCCGGCCGGCAGGATCGCCACGCGCAGGTCCACCTCGAGCGTGCTCGCGAACCGCACCGCGCCGCGCGCCGTCGGCACGGGCACGACGTCGCCGGTGGCCGCCTCGCGGATCACCTCGAGGCCGCGCACCGTAGCCGCCTGGCCGGCCGCGTCCGCGTCCAGGGCCAGGACGATGCGCTTGGCGAAGCGCTTGAGGAGCCCGACATGGTGCTCGGTCAGCGCCGTCCCGAGGCTGGCGACGACGTTCGTGAAGCCGGCCGCGTGCGCCCGGATGACGTCCGTGTAGCCCTCGACGACCACCGCCTCCTCGCTCTCGCGGATCGTCTGGCGGGCGCGGTCCAGGGCATACAGCGTGCGGCCTTTGTCGAAGATCGGCGTCTGCGGGCTGTTGAGGTACTTGGGATTGTTGTCGGGGTCGAGCGACCGCGCCCCGAAGCCGACCGGCTCGCCGCGGACGTTGTGAATCGGGATGAGGACCCGGTTGCGGAAGTAGTCGTACGTCCCGCCGCTCTCCCGCTCGCGCAGCAACCCGGCCGCGAGCAGCTCGTCGTCCGTGAAGCCGATCGCGCGCAGATGCGTGCCCGTCGCCTCCCAGCTGTCGGGCGCGAAGCCCAGCTTGAACGCCTTGGCGACGTCCGTCCCGAACCCGCGCGCCGCCAGGTAGTCCCGCGCCGCCGCGGCACCCGGTTCGCGCAGCAGTTGCGCGTTACCGAAGTCCGCCGCCGCCAGCACCGCCTCGCGCAGCCGCGTGGAGCGCTCGACATGCGCCTTGGCCTCCGGCGTCGGCGGCGCCAGGTCGACGCCGACGCGGCGGGCCAGGAACTCCAGGGCGTCGCGGAACGGCAGGTTCTCGGTGCGCATCACGAAGTCGAACGCGTCGCCCCCGGTGGCGCACGCCCCGAAGCATCGCCACGTCCCGCTCTCCGGGAAGACGATGAAGCTGGGCGTCTTCTCCTGGTGGAACGGGCAACACGCCTTGAAGTTCCGCCCGGCCTTCTTCAGCGACACACGCTCGCCGACGAGCTCGACGATGTCGAGGCGGGCGCGCACATCGTCGACGGGGTTCATGGGGGGAGTATAGCGGGCGGGCCCTCACCCTGGTCACGCCCTGGACGGGCGTGACCTGTCCCTCTCCCACGTCGTGGGCGAGGGACCCGTTGGCGGGCGCTGATGCGCAAGCCGGGGGAGCTCGATCGAACAAGGCGCTCCGCGACGTGCGCCCCTTTGCTCCAGCACCCCGGCTTGCGCATGGTGACCCGCCAACGAGTCCTTCTCCCACGACGTGGGAGAAGGACAGCTTTCGCCCGTTCAGGGCGAAAGCAGGATGAG
>JBDTSC010000200.1:0-6970 GCA_039931375.1 Ardenticatenales bacterium | reverse complement strand
GGCAGCGATGCCCTCCTGAACGGGATCAAGGCCTATGCGGCAACCGTGGGTCCGGCCGGCGATGCGCTCGCGAAGGCGTCGAACCTGGGGCTCGACAAGGCGACTCGCGTCACGGGCGACCAGCTGAATATCGCCCTCCTGAACGCCGCCGAGGCCTCGGCGATCCTCGAAGAGCTGACCGTCGCATACCTCGGCCCAGACGGACAGGTCCCGCAGCGCACCCTCGACATGTGGGCGGGCGCGAAGGCGTTCGGCGACATGCTCGGCGGCGCCGTCGACGCCCTCGGCAAGGCGGGCGATCTGGGGCTGGCGACCGCGACGCGCGTCACGGTCGCCCAGCTGGGCATCGCGTGGAGTAACGCGTCCGAGGCCGCCGCGATTCTTGAGGATCTGGTCGTCGCGTACCTCGGCCCGGACGGCAAGCTGCCCCTGCGGACGGCCGACATGTGGGCCGGGGCCAAGGCGTTCGGCGACCACCTCGGCGCGGCCGTTGACGTGCTCTCGAAGGCGGGCAACCTCGGCCTCGGCGATGCCACGCGCGTAACCAGCCGGCAGCTGAACATCGCCTGGCTGAACGCGGCCGACGCATCGGCGATCCTTGAGGACCTGGTGGTCGCGTACCTCGGGCCGGACGGCAAGGTCCCCGCCGCGACGCTCGACATGTGGGCGGGCGGGAAGGCATTCGCCGAAAACCTGGGCTCGGCCGTCGACGTGCTCGGCAAGGCCGGGGGCCTCGGCCAAGACCTCCTCGGCGCGATCCGCGTCACCTCGGGTGGCCTCCTGGTCGCCGAAGACAACGCGCGCACGGCGTTCGGGAGCCTGCAGCTCCTCTCGGCTGACTTCGCCCAGATGGACAAGGCTGCCCGCGAGGCGTTCTACGGACCGCTGGCCGACTTCTCGAAGACGGCATCCGAGGGTATCGAGCTGCTCACGAAGGCCGCCGGCCTGGGGCTGGCGGTGTCCAAGGCGCGACCCGTCACCGAGCAGCAGGCCCAGATGCTGCGCACCAACATCCTGACCGCGATCCGCGTGGTAGCCGGCGTCGCCGAGGCCGCGGGCGCCGACGCGCTCGCGCTCGCCCGTGACGCCGCCACCAAGGTCGCGCCGGTCGCCGACGCGGTCGGCAAGGTGCTTGAGGCGTTCGACGTCGACAAGATCATGAAGTCGCCGCTCATCGTCTCCAAGGTCGGGTCGGCCTGGATGACGGGGGTACGTTCCAAGCGCGCCGAGGCGCTTGCCGACCAGATCCGCACCGGCCTGGTGCTCACCTTCCAGACGCTCGGGAGCGCCGCCACGGGCATGCCCGACGTCAGCTCCGACGTCGCCGGCAAGATCGCGCTCATGGTCGCCGCGTACGACGCGCTGCTCGGCCTGATCGAGCGCCTCGGCAGTCTCAAGATCGATCTCGGCCAGGTCGGCATGCTGGCGCAGGTGCCGGGCATCCTCGGTGCTGGCATGGCCGCCGGCGTCGGCGCGGGCACGGGGAGCGGTACGGGGGCGCAGGGGGCCGGCCCGTCGGGCCCCTCGCTTTTCACCGGACCGATCACGGCGACGGGACCGGTGATGTTCTCGGGATCACTGGAAGTGAGCCTCAGCATGAACGGCTCCGAGCTGACGAAGGTCCAGCGTTCGGGCGAGTGGCAGCTGTCGCGCGGTCGCGCGGCCAGCGCCGCGGCGGCAGGGTGATGCGATGACGACCCCCAGCACGCAGAAGGCCGTCTACCTGAACGGCGTCCAGCTCGGCTTTGACGCGGCGCTTACGGTTCCCACGGGCTCGTACGACCCAGCGGCCTCGGTCACGCTCATTGCGATGGACTGGGGCACGCCGGAGCGCGAGCGGTTCTACCGTTCGCGGCCGCTGCGGGACGGCTCCCGTCGCCGCGGTGCCCGCTCGGGGCGTCGAACCGTAACGCTGCAACTGCTTGTCACGATCGACGACGCCGTGCCCGACTATGATGTCGAGGCCGTGCGGCAGGACGTCTGGGATTACGTTCTCGGCCTGCTGTCCAACACGGTAGCCTACGGCGCTCTCTCGACACTCAAGGTCACCGGACAGTCGGACGCCCTCGGGCCGGCGGCGACGTCGCGGATCATTCGGTGCGACAACGTGGACACACCCGCGTGGATCTGGGCGCCCGACTCGGTCGCACCGGGCTACGTCGGAATCCATGTCGGCCGGCAGGCCGTCATCCCAATCTCGCTCGAATGCCCGTTCCCTTGGTTCGAAAACGAGACCGCATCGGCCACAAGTGCGCTCACCCTCGACGGCACGCTGCGCACCACCGCGCCATACGTCTGGGGCCTTATGCCTTGCGGCCTCCAGATCACCATCGCGGGCACTGGAACGGGGCTCACGATCGTGATGCTGAACGCGACCACGGGAGCATCGACGGTCGTCGGCAGCGGGATCACGCTCACGAACGTGGCCCCGACGAGCGGCAACATCGTGATCGACTGGTATTACACGGACCCGACGGCGTGGTCTGTCCTGCAGGGCGCCACGGATCTGCGCGCCAAGCTGAACACCACGGCCAATCACGGGCTATTGCCGAGCATCAACAACACGCTCTCGCACCAGGTGACGGTCGGTTCCCCGACCGGCTGCACGATCACGTACCGGTGGAAGCCGCTCTGGGGGAACCCATGAGCTATCCGAACACGCTTCCCTCCGACCTCGTCGTCACGTGCTACGACCCCGCGCGCGCGCTCGTGGGCCCCGTCACCGACTACGACCAGCTGCGGGTCAAGCGCACGGAGTTCGGCCAGGCGATCACCACGTTCGATCTACCGCTGGAGAGCGACGTGCTCGCCGCCGTCTACAGCGGGTCGAGTGCGTACGCCCGCGCGCTCTCGGGTTACACGTTCGACGTGTACTACTGGGGCGGGTTCTTCGCTCGCGGTGTCGCGGTGATCTGTGACGACGACGACGAGGAGGACGGCGGCTCGACCATCGACGACATACCCTCGTCGGTGCAGGTCGAGTGCTGGGAGCTGCACCACTGGGTTCTCTCGGGTCGCACGATCATGGGCACCGCGGGGAATCGCTACACGCCGGCCACCGCCAAGGCGGACAACGTGCTGCGGGCGATGTGGCGGGCCAACATGGTGGCCGGCCCGCTCGTCGAGCCGGCGGAGTACTCGTCCGGCGTGCTGGACCCCACTACCGGGGTATCAACCGCCGTGAGCCGTACGAACTTCGGGCCGTTCACGGTTGCTGTCGAGGCCGACACGACCAGCCACCCGACGACGGTCACCCACCGGTGGGATCATGGCCGGTCGCTCTGGGACAACACGGTCGAGTTCTGCCGACGCTATGGCCTGCGCCCCTACTACACGCTCTCTGGTACAACGATCACCCTCCGGGTGGCCTACCCCAACCCCGGCACGGACCGCACGGCGTCCGTGCGGTTTACGCGCGAGATGGGCAACCTGATCCGGTTCGGCCGTAAGGTCGACCGCGGCGCGACGTCCAACATCGCCGAGTGCCGGGGCAAGGGCCGCCGGACGGCCCAGATCCGGCAGTACGCACAGCACAAGCAGAGCTACGACGACGTTGGCGCCCGGGAGACGACCGAGGTCTGGCGCAGCGCCGACGGGACCGATGCCCAGAACAACGCCTCCTGGATCATCACCCAGGTCGGCGGCGCCGAAACGCACTATCGCGCAAAGCTGGTCGAGATCGACACCCAGAAATGGGGCGACTTCGATCTCGGCGACAAGATCACGATCTATGACAGCCGGCGAGCCGCCACCGTCGCCGACTACATCACGTCGCTCGAGCTTCAGCACGACGCCGACGACGTCCCCGAGCTCGCGATCGCTACCGGCCGAGAGCCACAGAACGAGGACAAGAAGATGAGCCGCGGCGGCGGCGGGGGAGGCGGAGGGCACGCACGCGGCGGCGGGCATCCGAAGAACGCGGACGGCGAGGCGACGGAGACGATCGTCGCGGCCGGCTCGTGCATCACGGTTACGCCCACCAACGACACCGACGCCGGGACAATCACCTACACGATCGCCACGTCCGGCTTCAGCTTCGGCGCGATTACCGTCGACGACGGGACCCTGACGCCCGACAGCTGCTGGAAGGCGCTGGAGATCAAGGGCGCGCGATGCATCGAGGTGATCCGCGTCGACGCGGACACGATCAACATCCGCAACACCAAGTACTGGATCAACAAGATCTCGATCGACGACCCGGCGTTCACCCTCACAGCCGACCAGTGCGACGAAGAGGTGGTGTTCAAGGGGGCCGGCGGGATCGTGCTCTCGGGAGCGGGGAACACGATCACGATCACGGGGCCGACGCACGACCGCTACGTGACGATCAACGGCGACTCCGGCACGGCCAGCGCGAGCGGCGCGGACACCCTGCTGATCAAGGGCGTCGACGGCATCAAGACGGTGGCGGGCGACGCCTCCCCCGACCAGCTCGGCATCAGCATCCGCCTCCCCCAGTGCACCTCGTCCGAGGCGTCACCCAAGTATCACAAGGTCTGGGACGACTCGGGCAATCCGCGCGCGGTCAAGACCTACGTCCCCACGTCCTAGGAGAACGCCATGCGCACACCACCCGCCCTTGCTGCCCTCGCCTTCGTCGTCCTCGACGCCGCACTTGCCATCGCCATTCCGGCGACGGCGGCGCGGCCGCCTTCCGCTTTGCCCGCGGGAGCGACGAACGAAGGCCCTTCCCTCGTCCTCTCTGCCCCCCTCACGGCGACCGACACGGCAACCAGTACCCTTCCGGCCACGGCGACGCTCACGCCCCCCGCGGTGACGTCCACGGCCGCCCCTACGGCGACCGCCGGTTCCAGCACACCCACCTCAACGGTCACGCCGACGCTCGCCCCTGAGTGGGGCGTGGACGCGTTGTGCGCGTGCCACGTACCGCCCTTCCCGCCGGACTCGCCCGAGTGCGAGCGGCTGAAGGCCTCGTACGTGGCCACCGTCGTCAGCGGATGGGCGTCGCAGACGACGCTCGCTCGCGGCACCGACACGCCAACGGCGCCGCCGACGGACACCGCCACGGCGTCGCCGTCCCCGTCCGCGACCCCTCGGCCCACCGACGAGCCAACGCCCACGTCGGCGCCCACGTGGACGCCCATCCCCACGTGGACGGCCCGTGTGGTGGTTGTGACGGCGACGCCAGAGCCGGAACCTTCGACCGCACCCCGCCGGCGGCTCTGGCTGCCGTTCGCATACCTGCGCCGGTCGCGGCGCTGATACGAGAGGCATCGACACATGGCGTGGGAGCAGATCATCGCGGTCGTCACACTGATCTTGGGCGCCGGCGGCGGCGGCGCCTTCATCGCCTCATGGCGTTCATCGAAGACGGCCGCCGACGGCGCCGCCCTCGATCGCACGATCAAGGCGCTCGACGAGACCCGCGAGGACGTCGCGCGGCTGACCACCCGCCAGCTCACGCTCGAAGACCAGTACCACAAGCTGTGGGATCAGTACGTCGCCCTGCAGCGCGAGCACGCTCAGGTGCAACTCGACCTCGTGACGAGTCGAGCCGAAGTGGTGCGCCTGCAGGTTCGCGTCGCCGATCTGGAGCGCACCGCGGCGGCGCCGGGCACCGGAAGCGATGCCTAATGGCCTCCTCCACGCTCACCGACCCCCAGATGGTCATGATCCACGACGCGCTCCAGGCAGGCCGCTCGTGGCCTGAGATCGGCGCCGTCGAGGGCATCGACGGCGATGCGCTCCGCAAGCGCTTCTACCGCGCACAGGACCGCGGCCACGTGACGACGGCACTCGAGGCGGACAAGCGCGATGCCCCGGTGCCCACGATCACCGGCACGCGCGCCGAGGAGCTCGTCGACCGGATGGCCCTGTGGTCGGCGGCCGAGGCTCGGTTCGAGATCGAGCGCAAGGCGGCCGCGGTGGCGCACCGCATCGAGTTCAGCGAGGGCCCCGTGTGCATCACGGGCATCGGGGACCTCCACTGCGGCGGCGCCGGCGTCGACGCCGCCCTGGCGCGCGAGCACGCCCAGCTCGTCGCGGAAACGCCGGGCATGTACGCGGGCATCCTTGGGGATCTCGCCGACAACTTCATCTACCAGTGGGCGATGAAGATCCGCCTTGGCACGGAGACGACGATCCCGCAGGAGTGGCACCTGGTCCGCCAGTACCTCACGTGGATCGCGCCCAAGCTGCTGTTTGCGATCGACGGCAACCACGACGCATGGACGCGGGCGCTGGCCGGCATCGACTACTTCCGCGACGTCGTCGCCAGCGCACGGCCCGACTGCCTGTACGCGAACGACGACCTGCGCTTCACGCTCTCGGTCGACGGCTGCGAGTGGCCGACCCGCGCGCGGCACAAGTGGAAGGGTACGAGCATCTACAACCCGACCCACGGACAGGAGCGAGCGTCGCTCTTCGACCACGACTTCCTCGTCGCGTGGGGCGCGCACACGCACACGGGCAGCTTCGTGCGCACGTTCAACGCCGCCGGCCGGACGGGCGTCGCGGCGCAGGTGAACACCTACAAGGTGCGCGACCCCTACGTCGACCAGGAGGGCTTCAGCAAGAGCACCCACACCAAGCCGGCGTGCGTGATCTTCGACGTCGACGGCGGCGTGATGGCGACCACGGACATCGCCGCGGCCGCCCGGATGATGAAGCTCTACTACAGAGGGAGGAAGGCAGCATGAACCGTGCAATGAACGCGATCCACCAGCCGCAGGACGGCCTCCACTGGCACTGGGAAGACATGCTGAAGGCCGCCAAGGCCAACGGCATGCTCAAGGCGCTCCACACCGAGCTGTTCGTGGACGACGACCCGACGTACCTGCGCACCGGCGGATCGTCCGACAACTTCAACTGGCTCGGCAAGCTCCGCGAGCTTGAGCCCGACCTGTTCATCGTGATCCGCCTCTACCACCCCGCGTGGTGGGCGGTGGATCCGCGCGCCTACGCCGAGCACTACCACGCCCTGCTGTCGCGCTGGCACGGCCACGGCTAT
>JBDTSC010000199.1:0-7141 GCA_039931375.1 Ardenticatenales bacterium | reverse complement strand
AGTCGGCCGATCACGCGGACGCGGCGCTCGACTTCACCGGCCTCGCGGACGCCCGCTACTTCGTCCTGACGCAGGTCGAGGTGGACGGGCGCTCGCAGCTCGAGGCCAACGCGACGTTCGACGGCGCGCGCAAGGGCGCCGCGGCGTGGCTGGCCGCGCCGGGCCCGATGGGCGCGCTCGACTTCATCTCGCCGGAGGCCTACGTCGCCGGCGCCGCGGTGATCGCCGAACCCGAGACGATCGTCGCCCAGTTCCTCGGCCTGGCGGACCGCGTCCATGGCGACTCCGATCATGGCGGTGCGGATCACGAGGATGGCGACGTAACGGACGCGGACAAGGCGCTGGCCACCGCGACGCTCACGCAGCTGGCCAAGGGCCTGGGCGGCGAGATCGCTTTCGCGATCGACGGCCCGCTCCTGCCGACGCCGGCCTGGAAGATGATCGTCGAGGTGAACGACGCCGCGGCGGTGCAGGGCGCGGTCCAGGCCGCCGTGGACGGGATCAACGCCCGCATGGCGGCGGAGCCGATGGCGGCAGGGCACCATCTGACGCTCGCGTCCGAGACGACGGGCGGACGCACGGTATGGTCCCTCACGGTGGAGGGCGGCGACGCACCGGCCGCCGGAGATCATCCGACGGTCATCCACTGGCTGTACGCCGACGGCTACCTCGTGGCCGCCGCGGACACGCCCCTGCTGCTGCAGGCGCTCAAGACGCGCGACAGCGGCGTCAACCTGATCGACGCGCCGGCCTTCCGCGCCTCGCTGCCCGCCGGCGTCGAGACGGACTTCTCGGCCCTGATCTGGCAGGACATCGGCCGGCTTACCAAGGCGGTCAGCGGCGGGGCGTCGAGCGACGCGACGCTGGGCGACGCGGCCGGCGGCCAGGGCGCGGCCGACGCGGTCTCGGCGCTGTCCGACATGGCGGGCAAGCTGGCGCCGTCCCTGATCTACGCCTGGGCGGAGCCGGATCGGCTGCGATTTGCCGCCTCGAGCGACATGAGCCCGTTCAGCCTCGGGCTGCTGCTGCAGCTGCTGGGCGGAACGTCCTCCGGCGGCGGTCCGGCGGTGCCGGGCCTGCCGCTTCCGTCCCTCCCGTCCGTCCCATCGCTGCCGGCCGGTCCCGGCGGGTCGGCGTGAGCGAGGTCATTCGCCTTGAAGGGTTGGGCGTCCGCCTCGGCGGGCGCCCGATCCTCCATGAGCTGACGGTGCGGCTGAAAGGCCGCGCCGTCGGCTTGCTTGGCCCCAACGGCGCGGGCAAGACGACGCTCGTCCACACGCTGCTCGGCTTCCATGCGCCCTCCGTCGGCACCGCGCAGGTCCTCGACCACGACATCCGCGACCCGCGCGGGCTCAAGGCGATCCGCGCGGCCGTCGGCTACATGCCCGAGCGGGACGCGTTTCTGGGGGACGTCTCGGCGATCCGCCAGGTGCGCTTGTTCGCCGAGCTGTCCGGCCTACCGCCCAAGGCCGCCCTCGAGCGCGCGCACGAGGCGCTCATCGCCGTCGGCTTGGGTGAGGCGCGCTACCGCGAGGTGCGCACGTACAGCCTGGGCATGAAGCAGCGCGCAAAGCTGGCGCAGGCGATCGCCCACGGCCCACGCGTTCTGTTCCTCGATGAGCCGACGAACGGCCTGGACCCCGCCGGCCGCGCCCGGATGCTCCAGATCATCGCGGAGATCCGCGACAGCGGCGTCACCGTCGTCCTATCGTCCCATCTGCTGCATGACGTGGAGCAGGTCTGCGACGAGGTGCTCGTGCTCAAAGACGGCCACGTCGCGCTGCACGCGGATCTGGCCGCGCAGCGCCAAGCGAACACGCGCTTCCTGGACGTCGAGGTGCGCGGCGACCGGCCCGCGCTCGCGCAGGCGCTGGCCGCGGGCGGTTGCGAGGTCGCGCTCCACGGCCGCTGGCGGCTGAAGGTCGTGCTGCCGGCCGCCTGGGGGATGCGCGATGTCTACGCCGCCGCGGCGGCGTCGGACGCCCAGGTTCGCCGGCTGACGTACCGCCGCCACTCGCTGGAGGACCTGTTCCTGCACGCGATGGGCCTCCCGACCGCGTTCGCCCCGGACGTCGAGGGCACTTCAGCTGTACCACAAGCGATCCCACCAAAGGAGGCCGCGGATGTCCGCCGCGATTAGCCGCGCCTTCCAGCCGTACGACGGCGAGCGCACGTCCTCGGCCGACCAGTTCTGGGTGATCCCGCGGTACGGGTATCGCGAGCTGTTCCGGTCGCGCTTCACGCTGATCTTGTTCGTCGCCAGCTTTTTCTTTCCGCTCGTCTTCCTGGCCGCGATCTACGCCCGCCAGAATGCCCAGGTGCTGGCGATCTTCGGGCAGCAGATGCTGGACGGCGTGAAGATCGATGCCGGCGCGTACATCGTGCTGACGTATGCCCAATCGTGGTTCGCGTTCTACCTGGCGCTGTGGGTCGGACCGCCGCTGCTCGGGCGGGACATGGCAAACAACGGCCTCCCGCTGTACCTCAGCCGGCCGATGTCGCGCACGGCGTATATCGCCGGCAAGCTGATGGTGCTCCTTGGCCCGCTGTCCATCGTGACGTGGATCATGGGCGTCTTCGTGCTCCTGTTTCAAGGATCCTTCGAAGGCAGCGCGTGGCTGGTGGCGAACGGGCGGCTGTTCATGGCGGTCTTCGTCGGCTCGTGGGTCTCGATCGTCCTCTACAGCCTGGTCGCGCTCGCTCTTTCGGCGCTGCTGCGCCGGCGCTGGATGGCCCGCGGGGCTATGCTCGGCTCGTTGTTCATCCTGCGCGGCGTGGCCGGCATCGTGAACCTGCTGTTCAACGCCCACTGGGGCAGCCTGCTGTCGCCGACGGAGGTCCAGGTGACGATCCTGTCGAGCCTGTTCGGCCAGGACCGCTGGTTCGGCGCGCTGAACATGCGGCCGGACATCTCGGCCGGCTCGGCCTGGATCGTCTTTGGCCTGATCTGCGCAGCGTGCCTGGCCGTCCTGTACCGCCGCGTCCGCGCCTACGAGGTCGTGCGATGAGCGCGCGCAACGGCCACGCGGCGCCCGGTGACCACGCGCCCGATAACCTCGCGCCCGACGCCCACGCGGCCGATCTCCGCGAGACGATCGTGATCAAGAACGTCTCGAAGTTCTACGGCGAGATCCTCGGGGTCAACCGGGTGAACTTGATCATCCGACCGGGCGTCACGAGCCTGGTCGGCCCGAACGGCTCGGGCAAGACGACGTTGATGAACCTCCTGTCCGGTCTCCTGCAGCCGACGCGCGGCGAGATCAACGTCCTTGGCGTGCCGGTGGCGGACGCCGAGCGTCTCGGCCGGCGGGTCGGATACTGCACGCAGGTGGACAGCTTCCCGTCGGGGATGACGGGCTACGACTTCGTGTACGGCTTCCTGCGCGTCGGCGGCTTCGGGCCGGCCGATGCGAAGGCGCGCGCGTGGTCCGCGATCGAGCGGGTCGATCTGGTCGACGCCGCCAAGCGCAAGGTGGCCGGCTACTCGAAGGGCATGCGGCAGCGCATCAAGCTGGCCGGCGCGATCAGCCACGGTCCGCGCGCGCTGATCCTGGACGAGCCGATGAACGGCCTCGACCCGATGGCGCGCGCCGAGATGGCGGCCCTGTTCCAGGCGCTGGCGGCGGAGGGCCACTTCGTCATCGTCTCCAGCCATATCCTGCACGAGGTGGACACGCTGTCCGACGCGGTGGTCGTGATCAACCACGGCTATGTGCTGGCCGAGGGTGACATCCACGACGTCCGCGGCGCGATGGACGCGGACCACCCGACGGGCATCCTGATCCGGTGCGACAAGCCGGGCCTGCTGGCGCGCCACGCCTTCGAGTACGACCACGTGATCGAGGCGCGCCTGCACGACGACGGGCAGGGGCTGTTGGTCCGCACCCGCGACGCGGAGAAGTTTTTCCGGGCGCTCGGCGAGATCGCGCTGACGGCCGACCTGACGATCGATTCGGTCACGCCCGCCGACGACGATGTCGAGGCCGTGTACCGCTACCTCATCGGCACGAGCGGGGAGACGACATGAGCGGTGCGGCGACGACGGCGACGGCGCCGGGCGAGGGCGGCGGGTTCGACGGGATCGACCGGCTGGGCGGGATGGCGCTCTGGCGCCGGCAGGTCGGGGGCATCCTCCGCCTCGAGCTGCGCAAGGTGCTCTTCAGCCGGCGCGCCCTGATCGGCTGGGGCTTGGCGGCGGCGCCCGTGTTCCTGCTGGTCGCCCGCATGGTGGCCCTCCTCCTCTCCGGGGGCGAGGGCTTCACCCACGGCCTGCCGTCGCTCATGCAGGAGGAGAAGGACTACGCCGTGGTCTACCAGACGCTCATCCTGCGCCTGTCGTTGTTCTTCGGCTGCGCGGCGATTTTCCTCGGGCTGATCCGCGGCGAGGTGAACGAGCGGTCCCTGCACTACTACCTCCTGGCGCCCCTCAAGCGCGAGGTGCTGATCGGCGGCAAGTTTCTCGGCGGCTGGATCGGCGCGTTCGCGCTGTTCGGCCTCTCCACCCTCGCGACGCGCCTGCCGATGCTGGCCTTCGCGCCGACCGATGCGACGCGCGCGATGATGTCCGCGCCGTGGCTGCCGAACACGCTGACCTATGTCGGGATCACGGCGCTGGCTTGCCTGGGCTACGGCGCGGTCTTCCTGATCGTCGGCCTAGCGCGCTTCAACCCGATCATCCCGACGCTCGTGCTGTTCGGTTGGGAGTCGATCAACATCTTCCTGCCCGCCGTCTTGAAGCAGCTGAGCGTGATCTACTACCTGACGTCGCTCTGCCCGGTGCCGTTGGATCTCGGGCCCGTCGCGATCCTCAGCACGCCGGTGCCCGCGCTCGTGGCGATCCTGGGCCTGCTGGCGTTGACGGCCGTTCTGCTTGCCTGGGCGATGCGCGGCGCACGGCGCCTAGAGGTCGACTACGGCGAGGAGTAGGGACGGGCCTTGTGCCCGCCCGCCCGCCGCCCGCCGCACCCGCCCGCACCCGGCACCCGCGCGCCCGCCGCACCCATCGCCAATTGCCTTGCACCCGCGGCGGTGGCACCATTCCCGGAACCCCACACGAACAACGCCATCGATCCGTCGTTTGCACGCGACGGGTCATCCCATCCCCGCGAGCGCATGCGCGCTCGCCGCCAGTTGTCGCCTGTGTGGCGCAAGAGGAGTTCAGGCTCATGTCGTACCGCCTCCGCTCGGCGCTGCCGAGATTGAGCGTCTTCGCGCTGCTGCTCGCCACGGCGGCGTGCGGCAGCTTCAGCACGGCCAGCATCAAGGACCTGCGTCTCGCCTCGGACCAGAACGGCGACGATGAGACGACGACGTTTGCGACGGACGATACGTTCTTCGTGCTCGGCACGCTGTCCAACGCGCCGGATGACACGAAGGTCAAGGCGAAGTGGATCGCGACGGACGCCGAAGGGCAGGATCCCGATACCGAGATCGACTCCGTCGAGAAGACGTTCGGCAGCGGGGACATCACGTTCAAGCTCACGAACGACAAGGCGTGGCCGGTAGGGGAGTACGAGGCCAAGATCTATCTGAACGACGAGCTGAACAAGACGCTGACGTTCGAGGTCACGGAGGACGGCAAGAAGTCCTCCTCGTCCTCGAAGTCCGACAGTTCGTCGTCCGCGTCTTCCTCGGCGTCCTTGTCCTCGTCGTCGAAGTCCAAGAGCTCGTCCTCCTCCAGCGGCGCGGCGGTCGATAACCTGGACGATGTGAAGTCGGCGACGATCCAGATCATCGCCAAGGGCAGCTTCGTGGACCCCGAGGTCGGCGAGCGGCTCAACGCGGCGGGCGCCGGTTCGGGCTTCATCATCGACCCGTCCGGCATCGCGGTGACGAACAACCACGTCGTGACGGGCGCGGCGATCATCGAGGTCTACGTGGGCGGCGAGAGCAAGCGCCTGAGCGCCAAGGTCCTGGGCGTCTCGGAATGCTCCGACCTGGCGGTGATCGACATCGAGGGCGACGGCTACCCGTTCCTCGAGTGGCGGACGGACGCCACGAAGGTCGGCCTGGACGTGTACGCGGCCGGCTTCCCGCTGGGCGACCCGGAGTTCACGCTCAAGCGCGGGATCATCTCGAAGGCCAAGGCGGACGGCGAGACGAACTGGGCGTCCGTAGCCCACGTTCTCGAGCACGACGCGCAGATCAACCCGGGCAACTCGGGCGGTCCGCTGGTCGACGCGGACGGGCACGTGGTCGGGATCAACTACGCCACCAACTCGGACACGAACCAGCACTTCGCGATCGCTGAGGACCAGGCGCAGAGCGTCATCGACACGCTGCAGGGCGGGGACGATGTGGATTCGATCGGCGTGAACGGCCAGGCGGTGACGGACGGCGAAAACATCGCCGGTGTCTGGGTAGCCTCCGTGAAGTCCGGCTCGCCGGCGGACGAGGCCGGGATCAAGGGCGGCGACATCATCACCCGCCTGGAGGGCCTTGTGCTGGGCACGGACGGGACGATGAAGGACTACTGCGAGGTCCTGCACGGCCACGACCCCAAGGACAAGCTGCGGGTCGAGGTGCTGCGCTTCAGCGACAAGAAGGCCTACGAGGGCCAGCTGAACGGCACCAAGCTCGAGGAGACGTTCTCGTTCGCGCAGGCGCTCGAGCCGCAGGTGGAGCAGCAGACGGGCAACAGCAACGCCGCCGACTACGGTGGCTACGACACCGTCAAGGACGACTCGCAGGCGATCGCGATGAACGTCCCGACGGACTGGGGCGACACGGACGGCTCCGCGTGGGTCTACAAGCAGGAGACGGTCGGCGCCTCGATCACGGCGGCTTCGAACCGGGACGGGTTCGTCAACGGCTACAGCACGCCCGGCGTCTTCTTCGGGGCCTCGCGAATGCTGGCCGAGCGGTACGACCCCGCCGCGCTCCTGGACGCGCTCCAGCCCGACATGGGCGTCCAGAACTGCACGTCCAAGGGCCGCGAGGACTATAAGGACCCGTATTACACGGGCGTCTACGAGACGTTCGAGAACTGCGGCGACGACAAGTCCGTGATCGTCACGGTGGCCGCCCAGCCCGAGGACAAGAGCTACGACCTCTTCGTGTTGGTCCAGGTGGTCGCGGATCGCGACCTGAAGGCGCTGGACACGATCATCGGGAGCTTCCAGGTGATCGGGGACTTGAAGTA
>JBDTSC010000198.1:0-7146 GCA_039931375.1 Ardenticatenales bacterium | reverse complement strand
CCGCCGTCGATCCCGCCGTCGCCCCGCTTCGCGCATCGTTCGCCGGCTCGCTGGCCGACGCGCTTCGCGCTGCCGCGGCCGTGCTAGCGTCCGACCCTCATCCGATGGCCACCGCCCGCTTCCTGGCCGGACACGCGCTCGCGCTCACGCCCGACGCCGTCCTGGCTCGCCTGCGCGACCCGTTCCCGGCCGCGGCGCGCGCCGCGTTCGACGCATCGGTGCGACGCGTGGCCGACGGCGAGCCGCTGGCGTACGTCCTGGGCGACCAGCCGTTCCTCGACTTCGCGCTGACCGTCACGCCGGACGTCCTCATCCCCCGCCCCGAAACGGAAGCGCTCGCCTTGTGGGCGATCAAGTGGGCGATCGAGTGGGCGAACGCGCGCCGCGCCGCCACCGCGGCGCCCTTGCGCGCCGCGGACGTCGGCACGGGCTCCGGCGCGCTGGCGATCGCGCTCGCCCGCGCGCTGCCGGACGGCATGATCGTCGCCGGCGACGTCTCGCCCGCCGCGCTCGCCGTCGCCGCGGACAACGCGGACCGGCTGTGCGGCGCCGGCCGCGTCGCGTTCGTGGAAGGCGACCTGTTCGCGCCGTTCAACGGCTCCCTTCAAGGGCCGTTCGACCTCATCGTGGCCAACCTGCCGTACGTCGGGACGGACGAGATCGGCGACGTCGCACCGTCCGTCCTGGCGTTCGAGCCGCACGGCGCGTTGTTCGCCGGCGCAGACGGTCTCGATCTGCTGCGCCGTCTGATCGCCGACCTGCCCGGCCGACTCGTGCCCGGCGGCGCCGCGGCGTTGGAGATCGGGTGGCGCCAGGGCGAGCGCGTGCTGGCGCTGGCCGCCGATGCGTTTCCGAGCGCCATCGTCACGCTGCGCGATGATCCGTTCGGGCGGCCGCGCTTCGTGACGATCGAGACCGCCCGGTGAGGCGTTTGGCCATCGCCGTGGACGCGAGCCGCGGGTACGAGCCATGGCCGACGGGCACCGAGACGTACGCGCGGCACGTCATCGACGGGCTCGTGCGCGAGGGCGGGCACGATTATCGGCTGTACACGCGCGGCGCCCCGTCTCAATGGCTGGACCGCCTCGAACAACAAGGGGCCACCATCGATCCCCTGGGCGACGGCCGCCTCTGGACGCAATTGCGCCTCGCCCGCGCGCTGCGCCGACGCCCCGCGGACGTCCTGTTCGTGCCGGCGCACGTCCTGCCGTTCGTGTTGGCCACGCCGGGCGTCGTCACCGTCCACGATGTCGGCCATCGCCACGTCCCCGAGGCGCACACGTTCGCTCAGCGCGCGTACCTCGAGGTAACAGCCCGCTACCACGCCCGCCGCGCCGCCGCGCTGATCGCCGACTCCGCGTCCACCGCGGCCGACCTCGTCCGGTTCTTCGGCGCCCGGCCGGAGCGCGTCCACGTCGTCCACCTGGGTGGGTGGCAACCCGGTACGCGGCCATCGCCCGAGTCAATCGCGGCCTTTCGCAGGCGCATCGAACTCCGGCCGAGCGCCGAGGTCATCGTGCATGTCGGGACACGCCAGCCGCGCAAGAACCTGGCCCGCCTGATCCGGGCCCTTCCGGGCATCCTTCGCGAACGACCCGACGCGATGCTGCTCCTGGCGGGTCGCCAGGGCTGGGGCAACGAGGATCTCGGCGCCGTGGCGCGCGAGGCGGGCGTACAGAGTCGCGTCAAGATCCTCGATTATGTCGATCTCGATGAACTACACCTGCTGTACTTCGTCGCCGACCTCGTGGCCATTCCGAGCCTGCACGAGGGCTTCGGGCTGACGATGCAGGAGGCGATGACCTGCGGCGCGCCCGTCGCCGCCGCGAATGCATCCAGCCTGCCCGAGGTCGGCGGCGACGCCGTCGCGTGGTTCGATCCGCTCGACGTCGCCGACATCGCCCGCGTGATCGTTCGCGTGCTCGGCGACGCGGCCGAGCGACGTCGCCTCAGCGCGGCCGGCGTCGCCCGGGCCGCCACGTTCACCTGGGCGCGCTGCGCCGCCGAAACGCAGTGCGTGCTGGAGCTCGCCGCCCGACCGGAGGCGACCGCCCGGTCGTCGCGATCGAACGGTCAGCGGGATCAACACGCATGAACACCGCGACCGGCGCCCCGTTGCCCAAACCGCCCGCGCGCGTCCTCGTCGTCAAGCTGGCGGACCTGGGCGATGCCCTCCTGACGACGCCGACCGTCCACGCGCTGCGCGCCGCGTGGCCCGACGCCCGCATCGACGTCCTGACGACGCCGCAGGCGGCCGTGGTCTACGAGGCGAATCCCGACGTCGACCGGGTGCATGCACTGGACGTCCATGCGCGTGGACCGGCGCCGGTAGGCGCACCCGTCCGCGGTGCCGTGGTCGCAGTCGCAGGCTCTTCGCCGCTCGCCCGCGGGGCGAGAAGCTCACGACCCATCCCGATCGCCAGGTTCGCCCAGCTGGCCCGAATCGCACGGCGCGCACGGACGATCGCCGCCCTTCGAAGGGAACGGTACGACGTCATCGCCCTGTGCCACTCGCTCGTCACCCGGCGCGGCGCGATGAAGTACGCGGCGCTGCTCGCGCTGATCGGCGCGCCGGTGCGCGCGGGCGTCGCCCCGGCCGGCCGGTGGCGCGGCGCGTTCCTCACGCACCGCGGGCTCGACCGCGGCTACGGCGCGGCGCACGTTGTGGAGACGATGGCGGGCGTCGCGGCGGCGCTCGGCGTGCCGGTCGCGGACCTCGCGCCGCGCTTCGGACCAGGCGACGCCGCGCACGCCGCCGCCGCCGCGCTCCTGGCCGGTGCCGACGTTCGCGATGCTGGGACGCCCTCCACGACGACGACGCTGGCGGGCCGCACGATCGCCTTTCATCCGGGCGCCGGGCCGTACAGCGCGGCCCGCCGCTGGGCGCCCGAGCGCTTTGCCGCCGTGATGGCCGCCGTGCACGATGCCGGCGCCCGCACCGTCCTGTGCGGCACCGCCGCCGACGACGATGCGCTCGTCCGCGCGGCCGGTGCGCCGATCGACGTGGACGCCACGGGGCGCACGGACGTGCCGACGCTGGCCGCGCTGCTCGCGCGGTGCGATGGGGTGGTCTGCAACGACGGCGGCGTGATGCACCTGGCCGCGGCCGTCGGCACGCCCGTCGTCGCCGTATTCGGGCCGTCGAACGACGCGGCGTGGGGTCCGTGGCCGCCGGCGCGCGCCGGGCGGCCATCGCCCCATCGCATCGTCCGAGTGGACGTGCCGTGCCGGCCGTGCTTGTATGTCGGCCACCGCCTCGGCAGCCCGGCCGGCTGCCCGACCCGCGATTGCCTGCGCTGGCTCGGACCGGCGCCGGTGATCGCGGCCGTATTCGACGCGCTCGCAGGATCGACCAAGATCGATGAACCCGCATGACGGCCGATCGGCCATGACCGGCGGATCCACCAACGGTCCGCGTACGAGCGGCGCCGACGCCATCCCCAACGCCATCCCCAAGGCGGGCCAGCCCGCCGACCCTGCTCTACTGCTGCGCCTGCCGACGGTGGAGGCCGCCGAGCGCGTGCTCGGCGCGATCCGAGCCCTCACGATCGTCGTCGTCGGCGACGTCTGCCTGGACGAGTACCTCATCGGCCGCGCGGAGCGGGTGAGCCGGGAAGCGCCGGTGCCGGTGCTGTCGCTGCGCGTGCGCCGCTGCCTGCCGGGCGGCGCCGCGAACCCGTCCGTGAACGCCGCCGCCCTGGGCGCGCGGGTGCGCCAGGTGGGCATCGTCGGCGCCGACGCCGCGGCGGACGAGCTGCGCGCGTCGCTCACGGCGGCGGGCATCGACGCCGCCGGCCTCGTCGTCGATGCGGGCCGGCCGACGACGACCAAGACGCGCGTCGTGGCCGAGGGGCTCTCGGCGCCGCAGCAGGTGGCGCGGATCGACCGTCAGGACCGCTCGGCGGTGGACGGCGCCGTCGGCGACGCGCTGGCGGCCGCCCTCGCAAGCGCCGCGGTCGGCGCGGACGCGATCCTCGTGTCGCACTACCGCAGCGGCGTCGTGACCGCCGCGCTGTGCGAGGCCGCCCGCGCCGCCGCCCGCGCCAACGGCGCGCTGCTCACCGTCGACGGCCAGGGAGATCTCGACTGGTTTCACGGCTTCGACGTCGTGCGCGTCGGCCGCGCGGACGCCGCCGCCAGCCTTGGCCGCGCACTGGACGATGAGGCGGACTTCGAGGCCGCCTCGCGCACGCTGCGCGCGAAGCTCGGCGCCCGGATCGTCGTCCTCGGGCGGGGCGCGCAGGGCACAAGCGTCGCGGACGCCGACGGCTACCGCGTCGTCCCGCCGACGAACGTGAGCGAGGTGTTCGACGTCACCGGCGCCGGCGACACCGTCATCGCGATGTTGACGCTCGCGCTTGCGGCCGGCGCCGAGCCGCTTTTGGCGGTCCAGCTGGCGAACGTCGCGGCCGGGTGGACCGTGCGGCGGCTCGGGAACGCCGCCCCGCGGCCGGACGAGATCGTCGCGGAGCTGAGCCGGACGATGGCGGAAGGCCGCATGCCTTGAGCGCCGGACGGGGTCGCCCTACAATCGCACCGCCCATGCCGAAACCAACCACTCCGCCCGCACCATCGTCGCCGCCCATTCGCGTCGCCTCGCTGGCGGAGACGACGCGGTGGTGCGACCGGTGGCGCGCCGCGGGCGACCGGATCGTCGTCACGAACGGTTGCTTCGACCTGCTCCACGTCGGGCACGTCCGCTACCTCGAGGCCGCGCGGGCGCTCGGCGACCGTCTCGTCATCGCCCTCAACGACGACGCGTCCGTGCACCACCTCAAGGGCGCCGGACGCCCGATCCTGCCCGCCGCCGAGCGCGCGGAGCTGCTGGCGGCGCTCCGCAGCGTGGACGTCGTGACCGTGTTCGAGGGGCCGACCGCCGTAGGCGTCGTGGCCGCGCTGCGCCCCTTCGTGTACGTGAAGGGCGGCGACTACGACCCGACGGCCCACCGCCCGCCCGAAGCGGACGCGGCCGAGGCCATCGGCGCCATCGTGCGCTTCGTGCCGTTCGTCGATGGCCGCTCGACCCGCTCGATCATCGCGGCCATTCGCGCCGGAGAGTCCGCCGGAGAACCACGTTGAGCGCGCCCGTCGACGCGCCCGCGCCGCCGCCGGAGCCAGAGGCGTCACTGCGTTGGCCCGGCGGCGACGGGACGGGCACCGAACCGACCGTTGACGATCTCGGGGTCTCGGACCCCGCCTCGCCGCCCGCGGAGGGCGACCCGGCCGCCGCGCTAGCCGCCATCGAGGCGGTGGCCCACGCCCGGGGCGGCGAGGCCGGAACGCGCCGCCTTGTCGGGTCGGCGACGCTGCTCGGACTGGGCAACCTGGCCAGCCGCGTGCTCGGGTTCGTGCGTGATGCGCAGATCGCGCGAGCGTACGGCGGCGTGCTGGCGGCGCCGTTCAGCATCGCGGAGCGCGTCCCGAAGCAGATCTACATCCTGCTGATCGGCGGCCAGCTGTCCGCCGCGCTCGTGCCGACCCTGGCGCACTATGGCGCGACGGACCGCGCCGAGCTGAAGCGCGCCGTCGCGGCGGTGCTCTCGGCGGCGGCGCTCGTCACGGGCTTGGTCGCCTTGGCGGTCTACTGGCTGGCGGATCCGTTGGCGCATCTCCTCGTGCCGGTGGAGTCGCCGCTGTACGCGCAGGGCGGCCTGCCGATCGTCGCGCATGCGCTGCGGATCATGGCCCCTGCTTGCCTCTTGTTCGCGCTGGCGGGCGTCGTCACCGGGCTGTTGTACGCGCTTGAGCGGTTCTCCGCGGCGGTGCTGGCGGGAGCGGCATACAACATCGGCATGATCCTGGCGGTCTTCCTGCTGCGCAAGCCCCTCGGCGTCGCCGCGCTGCCGACCGGCGTCGTGCTCGGCTCGGCGATCCAGTTGGCGCTGTTGCTGTACGGCGCGCGCGGTGAATCGGTCCGGCTGACGTGGCGGCTCAGCCATCCGGTCCTGCGGCGGGTCCTCGTGCTGTACGCGCCGATCGCCGCCGGTCTTGTGATCACGGACCTCCTGGTGCCCGGCATCGACGCGAAGTACTCGACGATGGGCGCGAACGGCGCGCCGTCCTGGCTGTCGTGGGCGACGCGGCTCGTCCAGTTCCCGCAAGGCTTCATCAGCACCACCATCGCCCTGGCGATCCTGCCGACGCTGGCCGCGTCCCACGCCCGCGGCGAGGTGCAGACGTACGCCCGCACGTTGGCCCGCGGGATGCGCCTGGTGCTCGCCCTCACTCTGCCCGCCGCTGTCGGCATGGCGGCGTTGGCGGGACCGGTGGTCGCGCTCGCCTACCAGCGCGGCGCGTTCAGTGGCACGGACCGCGTCGGCGTCTCGCTCGCGCTGCAGGGCTTCTTGATCGGTCTACCGTTCGCCGCGATCGACCTGCCGCTGAACTATGCGTTCTACGCCCGCGGCAACACGTGGCTGCCCGCGCTGATCGGCGTTGTGAGCGTCGGGGTGTGGTGGGCCGTGGCGCGCTCCATCGGCCCTCCGGCGATCGGCGGACCGTTTCCGCACAGCGCATCCCACGTCGGGCTGGCCCTGGCGGACAGCGCCAAGCACGCCACGCACGCCGGGATCCTCTTCTGGCTCGTTCGCCGCTCGAGCGGTCGCGACGTCGCCAGCGGCGTCGGCCGGACGGCGGCGGCGGCCGCGCTGGCGGCGGCGGTGATGGGCGTTGCCGTTGTCGCGCTCGACGGGGTGCTGGCGGCGCATGTCGGCGACCACGCCAGCGGCTGGGCGGTGCGCGGCGTCTGCGGCGCCGCCCTTGGCGCGGCGATCTACCTGCCGTTGGCGGCGCGGCTCGGTGTGCACGAGATCGGCTGGGTCACGGGCGTGGTTCGAGCACGGCTCCGCAGCGCAGGTTGACGGCCGAGCGGTGGGGGGGCGTGCAGAGCCGCAGGGCGTCGGCGTGGGGTGGCGGGGCGCCTGAGTTCGTGCGTTAAGCAGGGGGGCCTCGGCCCCCCTGCACCCCCGACCAGGGGGCGCAGCGCCCCCCTGGACCCCCCGCATCGGCGATATGCAGGCGAAGGAGTGGGGGACTGCGCAATTCCCGAGCAACGCACACTCGCCGTCGCACCACGGTGAGATCCCGCAAGTATCCTGGATACAAGGACCGGGTCCACGATACAAGACCGATCCAGGCAGCATGGCC
>JBDTSC010000197.1:0-7177 GCA_039931375.1 Ardenticatenales bacterium | reverse complement strand
CGAGCTCGGGCGCTCCGCCTCACGCGCCGTGGCCCTGCGGCTCTGCACGAGCTCATGCGCTCCGCCACCCCCGCCGCGGCCCTGCGGCTCTGCACGCCCCACAACCTGTCTTCCCTCCTTGGACGCAGTTTGATGCGTTCGCCCTCCGCCACCGCCGCCCTAATCCCCCATCCACCTTACAATTCCCGCCATGCCGCCCCCAAACACCCCCATCCAAGTCGTCTGGCTGCGCCGCGACCTGCGGATCGAGGACCACGACGGCCTTCACCAGGCCGCCCGCCGCGGGCCGGTCGTGCCGTTGTACATCGTCGAGCCGGCGTGGCTGGCGGATGGGGCGTTCGGGACGCGGCACTGGACGTTCGTGCGTGAGTGCTTGGCCGACATCGACGCGGCGCTGCGCGACCTGGGCCAGCCGCTGCGCGTGCGGGTTGGCGAGCCGGTGGCCGTCCTCGCGGCGCTGGTGGACGAGATCGCATCGGGCATCGGCGAGGCGGCGGACGGCGACGCAGGTACCATCGTCGGCGGCCTGTGGGTCACGACCGAACTCGGTCGGCGGGCGACGGAGCGCGACGCGCGCGTTGCCGTTTGGGCGGCCGCGCGTGGGATCTTGTGGCACGCGGCGGCCCCGGACGACGGCCTGGCGCGCACCACGGTGCCGCGGCCAAGCCGCCTGGGCGGCGGCCGAACAGCCCACGTGGCGGCGGGCGAGCTGCCGACGGCCGCCGCGCTTGGGCTTGCGTCCGACGGCCTCGTGGACCTGCGGCTCGACGACGACGGGAACGGTTGGCTCGCAGAGAGCGGCCGGCGCCGCGTCGCGGGCGGAACGGCGGCGGGGGCGATGCTCCTCGCGTCGTACCTGGCCGTGCGCGGCCGCGACCACGCTGCCGCCGCCGACGACCCGGGCGCGGCGCCCCTCGTCGGCTCGCGGATCGGCGCGCACTTGGCATGGGGGGCGCTCGCGCCGTCCGCGGCGCACGCCGGTCTGCGCGGCGCCGAGCAGGAGCGGGCGCGCCGCGCCAACCATCCGGCCTCGCCGGAGCGCGCCGCGGAAGACGAAGCCTGGCGGGCATCACTGGCGCTGTTCGGCGAGGGGCTGGCGGCAAGAGGGCACCACCACGCGCGGTTCGCGGCGCAGCCGAACCTCGAGCCAGGCGACGGGTTAACGCGTGGGGACGACAGTGGGCGCGACAGTGGGCACCACGATGCGCTCGACATTGCGCCCGACAGCGCGCCCGACAGTGCGCCCGACAGTGCGCTCGACGTCAGGCCGGACCGTGAGATCAAGCGCGTCGACGTGGTCAACGCGGTCGACGCGGTCGACGCGGTCGACGTGGTCAACGCGGTCAATGCGGTCAACGCGGTCAACACAGTCGACGCGGTCGACGCCGACGACGATGCGGCATCCGACGCGGCGACGCGCTTGGACGCTTGGGCGGCCGGAGCAACCGGGCGTCCGCTCGTCGACGCGGCGATGCGGCAGCTGCGGGCGATCGGGTGGCTGCCGTATCGGCTGCGGGCGATCGTGGTGTCGTTCGCGGTCCACGATCTCGGCCTGGCATGGCCGTCCGTGGGGCGGCGCCTGGCCAGCCTGTGCCTCGACTACGACCCAGCCATCCTCTGGCCGATCGTCCGGCGGATCGCCGGGACGCTGGATGGGTCGGGGCCGCGGATCTACAACATCGACCGCCAGGCGTTGACGCTCGATCCGGAGGGCACGTACGTACGGGCCTGGCTGGCGGCGCTGGTCGATGTGCCGGCCTCGTTCGTGCACAGCCCGTGGCTCATGCCGCCGCCGATGCAGACCGCCGCCCGCTGCGTCGTCGGCGTCGACGTCCCGCAACCGCTGGCCATGATGCGCGGCGGGCGCTCGGGCGGGCGCTCGGGTGGGCGAGCGGCGCCGGGAGCCGCGGCGGGGGCGGCGGAGGACGGCGGGGACGAGACGCCGCGGCAGCTGCCGTTGGGGGGATAGTACGGAGGGCGAGCGGCGAGCACGTCCGTAGCGCGGCCAAGAGGCGTCGACAAGGGGCGGGGTGACCCTTCAGTTCCCCGGCGCCATTCGGGTCGAATGCCTCGTGCAGATCAATCGTCGCGGCGGTACCGTATCATGTCCGGCACTGCACATTGGGGGTGTCGAGAAATCGACAGCGTTTGCGCACACCATTCGATCAGGAGTCATCGATGCGTCAAGTTCAATCCCGACTGTCCATGGGCCTGCTATGGACCGCGCTGGCGTTGGCCGCGTACTACGGCACCGCGCTCATCAGCGGACCGATCGGCATGTCGTATGGAAGGGCGGCGGGTTTCGCACCTGCGCAAACCATCGCCCAGTACGGGGCGCTCGCCGCGTTCGCGCTGGCCGTCGTCGCGGCCGCCTTCGTCACGACCCCCATCGCGCTGCGCGGGGGCGGGTTCGTGGCGCGTGTCGTGAACATCGTCCCCGCCTGGCTCCTGAAGATGCTGGCGATCGGCGCGATCTTCGGCCTGGTCGGGATCGGGACGGTCGGCCCGTTGTTCGAGGTCGAGGGCGTCGCCAACCTCACGTTCGCCGCGGCGTGGATCCTCGTGATGGCGGTGCTGGCGACGCTGGTCATCGTCCCGACGGCGGCGCGCGCGAGGCTCTCGACGGGCGGTCTGCGCTGGGCGAACACGCTGGTGACGCTCGCCACCGCCGCCCTCATCGTGTCCACGATCGCGATGCTCGTCACCGTCGCGATCGTCCAGACGGCGACGCCGAGCGCACCGGGAGCACCGGGAGCACCGGGCGGGCCGGGTGGGCCGGGCGGTCCGGGTGGCGCGCCGGGCGCGGGTCAGGGCGCGGGCGCGCCGGGAACGGGCGCACCGGGCACGCAGGGCGCGGCGGGTGGGGCGGCACAGGGCGCACCAGGCGCGGCGGGCGCGGCGGGCGGCGGCCAGGGTGCCGCGGCGCAGCCGGCGGGCGGGCAGGGCGGCGGCGGTCAGGCGGCCGGCGGCGCACCGGGTGGTCAGAGTGGTCAGGGCGGTCCGGGTGGTCCGGGCGGCCAGAGTGGCCCCGGCGGCGGGTTCGCGGCGCGCGCGGCGACCGCCAAGCGCAACTACTCGCTCGGCGGCGGCCTGATGGCGCTGCTCGCGCTGATGGCGCTCTTGAGCGCGCTGGCCGGCTGGCGGGCGCGCGGCGACATGGCGGTGACGACGCGCGGAAACGCGGCGGACGTCGGGCTCGGCGGCTGGTCCGAGCTGGGCGGCGCGATGGTCGCCGCGTTGGTCTTGACGGCGCTGGTGCTCGCGGTCGCCCAGCTGTTCAAGTTCCCGCTGGACAACCCGCCGCCGACGGTTGCGGCCGCATGGACGTCTCCAGAGACGACGGATCTGGTCAGCCGGGCGTGCATGGACTGCCACTCGAACGACACCAAGTGGCTCTGGTATGCCCACGTCGCGCCGACGAACTGGCTGAACGCGGCGCATGTGATCCACGCCCGCGAGTCCTTCAACCTCTCGGAGCTCGACAAGATGCCGGAGAACCGGCGCGCATCGCTCGGCGATCGCATGGCCCGCTCCACCGAGGCCGGCCGCATGCCGCCGCTGGACTACTTGCTGATGCACCCCGCCGCGCGGCTGAACGAGGCGGAGAAGCAGGCGCTGATCGACGGGCTGAAGCAGGGGTTGGCGGCGACGCCGTAGGGGCCGACGTCCGAGAGCATGATCAACGGCTGAAGCCGTCGCTGAGGGTGGACCTTCGGCGCACCGCGCGCCGAAGGCGAGGACGCTCTTCGTGCGGAGGGCGACCACCCCCTACCGACACCCGCACCCCCACACCAACCCGTTCGCCACCGGGTGGTACGCCATTCCCGGCCGCGCCAGCCGCAGGCTCCGCCGCGGCGGGTTCGTCGGCCCGGCCGGCTGGTTGGCGCTGCACCGCAACCCCCAGCCCGACACGGCGTCGGGACGGGCGAGCGCGGCGGCGATGACGTCGGCGGGTACGGCGGCGCGGGCGGCCGGGCAGACGCGCGCGTCGGCGGTCGCGGGGTCGACGACGTCGACGCTGGATTGCGGGAAGGCGATGGTGGCACGAGCGCCGCGCGCGTCCGTGAAGGCGGCCGTTGCACCGAGGCTGACTGGCCACTCGCCGAGGGCGAGGGGGCGAAGGTGATAGGTGACGGTGATGGCGGCGGCGGGAAACGTCATCGTCGTCGGCAGCGCCCAGCGGAGCGTGCGGCCGTCCGGCGACGTTGAGGAGGCGGGCGGGAGGACGGAGGCGGCGTCGACAACGAAGGCGGGGGCGATGGTGTCGGTGATGGTGATGCCGACGGCGCGTGGTTGGCTGAAGTCATCCTGATTTCGAATCGTGTCGAAGACGTGGACGATTTGGCCGACAGACGCAGCTTCGAAGAAATACCGCGGCGAGGTTGCGATCTTGCGCATACATTGCACGGAGCCGTTGAACGAACGGCTCGACCGCACCGTGATGAGCAGGATGCCCTCTCCCTTGACCGCCTCAGCCGCCGAGAGCGCTCGCACGCAAGTGTCGGACTCCCAGTCTGCGCCGGAAAACAGGACGAGCACCTCGCGCGTCCAGTCAGGATCCAGCCCCTGCCGCCCGCGAACCAACTCGCGCCGACCGGAATCGATCCCGCGCGCAACCTGGTCGCCCACGGCCCCGCGCGCACGGCGGATCGCGCCCCGGACCCGCTGGTCGTCGTTCGTCAATGCGGACAGCGTGTGGACGGCGGCGCCGAAGCTGACTACGGCGACCCTCGTGGCCGGGTTTGCCGGCAGATCGAACGCTTCGACGAGATCGAGCAAGGCCGACTGCGCCCGGCGCGCTTCGCCGGCATCGCCGAGGTCGCTGTCGACCACGAGCGCGATGTGAAGAGGATGGACCTTCGGCAAACACCCTTGCAACGTCAACGTCACCGACACCGTGTCCGACAACCCCACCCTCGCCGCGTCGACATCACGCGCCGCCTCCGCCCGGCACCCCGACCGCGTCGTCGCGCTCGGCGGCGTGCCCGTCGGCTCGGCGTGGCGGGCGACGGCCGTGCGGTCCGCGGGCGCGACGGTCAACGGCGCGAGAGCGGCGAGCATCGTCGCTATGGCAAGGGCGAGGGCGGAAAGGCGGGTTGGCATCGCGATCTCCAGGGGGCATCGACGGACCGACGTCCATCGATCATCGTCCATCGTTCACCTAATACAACCCGCGACGCTCCCCCAAGTGGACAGCACCGCCCCCGCCGCGCGCCAACCATCCCCCCCCCTCGTGTACCATACCCCCCATGTCCCTCCTCTCCGCCAACGGCCTATCCATGCGCTTCGGCGCCGACGACCTCTTCGGCGGCGTCAGCGTCAGCGTGCCGCACGGCGCCCGGATCGGCCTCGTCGGGCCGAACGGGATCGGCAAGACGACGCTGCTGCTGATCCTGGCGGGCGAGCTGTCCGCGAGCGCCGGCGAGATCGCCGTGGCCAAGGGCACGCGGATCGGCTACCTCAAGCAGGAGGCGATGGCGGCCTTCGGCGACCGTGGCGGCGTGTTGTACGACGAGATGCTCGTGCCCTTCGCGGCGCTGCGGGCCGACGAGGCGCAGCTGGCGGCGCTCGAGCACGCGATGGCGGAGGCGCACGTCGGCGTGGACGGCGGAGCGGCGGGCGACGGTCAGGTCGACGGGGCGGGCGACGCCGCGGGCGGCTACGTGGTCGACACAGTCGCCAACAACGCGTTGGTCGAGCGCTACGGCCGGCTGCAGGCGGCGTTCGAGCACGCGGGCGGCTACACGTACGTCAGCCGGATCCGGCACGTGCTCCTCGGGCTCGGGTTCGGCGAGGAGACGTGGCAGCAGCCGTTGGCGCAGCTGTCGGGCGGTCAGAAGACGCGGGCGCTGCTCGCGCGGCTGCTGTTGGAGGCGCCGGACCTGCTGATTTTGGACGAGCCGACGAACCACCTGGACATCCGCGCGATCGAGTGGCTGGAGGGCATGCTGACCGGGTGGCCGGGGGCGGTGATCATCGTCAGCCACGACCGCTACTTCCTGGACCGCGTCGTCGACCATGTCTGGGAGCTGGGCCGGGGCGGGATGGAGGCGTTCCGCGGCAACTACAGCGCCTACGTGCAGCAGCGCGAGGCGCGCTGGGAGCTGCGGCGCAAGCAATACAAGGCCATCAAGGAGCGCTTCGCCAAGGAGATCGACTACATCAAGCGCTTCATCGACAGCCAGAACACGGCGCAGGCTTTGGGGCGGCTGCGGCGGCTCGGGCGCGAGGTCGAGGCGCTGCACGCCGGCGGGATCGAGATGGCCGCCGCGATCGAGAGCAAGGGCTGGATGCGCGCGACGGGCGAGCTCGAGCTCGGCCGGTCGTCCATGCAGGTCGATTACGTCGCGATGCGCGTCGGGCAACTGCGCGAGCCGTCCGGGGCGCTGCAGCGCATCCGCCTGAAGCTGAAGGCCGGCGCGCGCGGGCCGGACATCGTCGCGCGCACGCACGACCTTGTCATCGGCTATCCGGATGCGCCGCTCGTCACGCTGCCGGACCTCGAGCTGCACCGCGGCGGGCGCGTCGCCATCCTGGGCCCGAACGGCGCGGGCAAGACGACGCTCCTGAAGACCATCCTGGGCCAGCTGCCGCCGCTCGCGGGCGATCTGAAGGTTGGCGACAACATCGTCGTCGGCTACTTCGCCCAGGCGCGCGACGACCTGGCGGACGCGGACAGCGTCATCGACACGATCCTGAACCGCTCCACGTTCTCGCTCGGCGAGGCGCGCAACTATCTGGCCGGCTTTCTATTTCGCGAGGACGACGTCTTCAAGCAGGTGAGCGCGCTCTCCGGCGGCGAGCGCGGCCGCCTGGCGCTGGCCGTGCTGGCGCTGCAGGGCGCGAACCTCCTGGTCCTGGACGAGCCGACGAACCACCTGGACATCCAGGCCCAGGAGGTCCTCGAGGACGTCGTGAACGACTTCCAAGGCACCGTCCTGCTCGTGACGCACGACCGCTACCTGGTCGATCGGCTGGCCACGCAGCTGTGGTGGGTGGCCGACGGGGCGCTGACCGTCCACGAGGGCACGTTCGCCGACTGGCAGGCCCGGCAAGCGGGCGGACAGGCGGCCGACGGACGCGGCCGCGCCGCCTCGGCCACGTCGTCGACCGCGTCGGGCGCGCCGGGCCGCCCCGCCGCCGAGCGCGGGGCTTCGCGCGCCGCCGGCCCGCCCGC
>JBDTSC010000196.1:0-7205 GCA_039931375.1 Ardenticatenales bacterium | reverse complement strand
AGATGATGCACGGGCTGTGCTTCTTGGCCTGCTCGAACAGATCGCGCACCCGGCTGGCGCCGACGCCCACGAACATCTCGACGAACTCGGAGCCCGAGATCGAGAAGAACGGCACCCCCGCCTCGCCCGCGATCGCCCGCGCCAGCAGCGTCTTGCCGCAGCCGGGCGGCCCGACCATCAGGACGCCCTTCGGAATGCGCGCGCCCAGCGTGATGAACTTCTCCGGCTCCTGCAGGAACTCGACGATCTCCGCCACCTCTTGGCGCGACTCGTCCACGCCCGCCACGTCGTCGAACGTCACGGTCGGCGTGTCGCCCGTCAGCAGGCGCGCGCGGCTGCGACCGAACTGGAGGGCCTGGTTCGTGCCGCCCTGCGCCTGGCGGAACAGGAAGAACAACAGCGCCCCGAACAGCAGCAGCGGCGCCAGCTGGATGATCACCCCGAGCAGCCGATCCCAAACGCTGGTCGGCATGATCTCGATCTGGATGTCGTCGTCCCCCTGGCCGTCCAGCCGCTTCGGGTCGACGCCCAGGTCCAGCAGCATCTGCCGCACCGGCGTCAGCCGCTCCTTGCGCACCGTCATGGACGGCGTGTCGGTCTTGTCGACGAACACGTCCATCCGCTGCTGGTCCTGCTCGACCTGGATCTTCGTGACGTTGCCCTGAGCGATCTTGTTCGCCAGCGTCGTCAGCTCGATCGTCGTGGGCGTGTTGGTGCTGCGCGCGAACTGCAGGAACACCACCAGCAGGAACAGCACGATCGCCACATAGAAGAACACGTTCTTAAACGCGTTGGACATCGTCGAACCCCACGCCCTTTCCATTCCAAGCGATCGGCGAAGGCCGTCGCACTCCTAGAGCCGTGAAGGATAGTCGGCGCACAGGTGGCGGCAAAGCGGTGGCGGCAAAGCGGCGGCGGCAAAGCGGCGGCGCCCCTCACCCGTGGGGTGAGAAGCGCCGCCGCAACACGTATATGGAGCCGCGCGCCCTACGGCGCTGCCGTCGGCGCTGTCGGCGCCCCCGGCGTCAGCATGCTGTTGAGATCGAGCGTCGGCTGCGACGGCGCCTTCTGGAGGATCCGGTCGAAGCCGTCGATGTACCACTGCGGTTCCGGCGGCGTCAGCGTGTCCAGCGGGAAGCGGTTGATCTCCGCCGACTTCTCGCTGCGCATCGCCTTCAGCCAGTCCTCGAGCGCGCTGTCCCGCTTGGTCTTCAGCTCATCGGCGGAGAGCGGACGCTTCGCGTCCTTGTTCGTGACGATCACCAGATAGCTGCCCTGGGACCCCTTGACCAATTCTTCCCCCGGCTTGCCGGCGGCCACGGCGAAGACCTTGTCCACGTCCGCGTCGTTGAAGCCCAGCTCCGTCTTCATCGTCGCGGTCGTGTACCACGTGGCCGACTCGCTCTTGCTGGCCGCGTACGGGTTCGGGATGGCCGTCGGCGCCGGCACCGCGGTCGGCGGGGACGCCTTGGCCGTGTCCGTCGTGGCGTCCGTGCCCGTGACCGCGTCCGTGGCGCCCGCCGCGCCCGTGGAGGACACGGCGTCCGTCGCGCCCGCGTTCTGGAACGTCGCGGTCGTGCTGCCGGACGTGACGGTCTCCGTCAGGCCCGTCGTCGGGCTGCCGGCCGTCTGATCGTCGATCGCGCGCGGGCCGTACTTGGCCACGAGCGCGTCCCACGAGGCGCCGCCCTTGGCGTCCGCGAGCGCGGCCTGGCCGGCCGCCGCGGCGTCCGAGCCGAAGGCCAGGTACTGCGCCTCGACCTGCGACGCCGTGCTCTCGACCTCTTCGCCCAGCTTGGCGGTCAGTGCTTCGCGGAAGAGGTTCATCCGCACGAGGTTGTCGTACGTCTCGCGCGTCATCGTCGCCTCGGTCAATGCCGGCAGGTATAGCTCGGTGAACGCGCGATCGAACTCGACCTCGCTCATCGTGCAGTCCGGCTTGGGCGTCGGAGACGGGACGGGCGATGCGCCGGCGGCGTCGGCGCCGCCGCTCGAGGCGGCGCCCGTCGTCGATGTCGTCGCCTCTGTGGTCGTCGCCTCTGTGGTCGTCGCCTGGGTGTCCGTCATGCCGCTGGTGAGCGTGACGCCGCTCGTGGCGGCCGCGGCATCGGTGGCGGTCAGCATCGTCGTGCCGGTGATCGCGCCGGTCGCGCTGGTCGCGCCGGTCGCGTCCGAGGCGACGGTGTTCGTGACCGCGTCGCTTGCGCCGGCATCGCCCTCACCGGACGCCTTGGCCGTGGCCGTGGCGTCGTTCGGGCTCGTGACCTTGGTGGCCTGCTGGAGCTGGCGGCAGATCTCGTCGTGGACCTCCTGGTCGCTGACGGTCAGGCCGCGCGTCTCCGCTTCCTTCTTGATGAGCACCTCGTCGATCAGCGCGTCCAGCGTGCTCTGGACGACGCCCGTCCGCTGTTGGGTCGCGTAGTTCGTCACGAAGTCGTTGCTGTCCGTCTGGATCATGCCCATCAGCTGGCTGACGTTGTTCAGCACCTGGCGCCGCGCGTATTGGACGCGCTGCGAGAAGACGGACGCCGGGATCGCCTGGCCCGACACGCGGGCGACGGGCTGGCGCGGCTGGTAGTACTTGAAGTTGTAGAACGCGTAGCCGAGCATCCCGACCACGATCAGCAGGATCGGACCGAAGGCGTACAGGAACTGCCGCCGCTGCCGGTTCATGCGGATGTGCTGGTAGTACTCGCGCCGGGCCTTCATCGCCTCGGCGGCGGCGCGCTCGGCGTGTTTGCGGCGGGCCATCGCTTACCCCTTGGTGGTTGGCGGGTTCGTGCCGCGCCGCGCGTCGCGGCGCGAGTTGGGTCGAGGCTCAGTCGTCGCTGTCGTCGCCCGTCTCGCCGGCGAGCGTCAGCATGTCGTTGTCGCCACGGTCGCCCTCGTCGGCGTCCCCACGGCGATCCATCGGCATCCCGTCGTCCGGCCGCTCGCTGCGCATCGGGCGGCGGTCGGAGGTGCGGCGAGACCGGTCCCCGTACGCGCTGCGCTCCATGCTGACGGTGTACGGCAACAGGCCGATGTGGCGCGCGCGCTTGATCGCGACCGTGATGCTGCGCTGCACCTTGGCCGACGTGCGCGTGCGGCGGCGCGAGCGGATGCGGCCGCCGTCCTCGAGGAAGCGCTCGAGGATCTCGACGTTCTTGAAATCGATCTTCGTCACCCCGCGCAACAACTCGCCCGACGAGGTGCGGGGACGGCGCTGGCGGTTCATGGAGCCTTGCTGCATGTTCGTACCCCTTGTCCGTATGTGGCGTTCCGGTGCGACCTACTCGTCGCCGCGGATGGTGATGTAGCGGAGGACGTTCTCATCGAGCTGGAGAATGCGCTCGAGCTCGACGATGTAGTCGGTGGGCGCATGGAACTGAAGGACGGCGAAGTAGCCTTCCTTGTTCTTGTTCATCGGGTACGCCAGACGCCGCGCCTTCCAGCCCTCGGTCGTCTCGCCGACGGTGCCGCGCCGGTCCATCAGCTGGCCTGCCAGCTCGACGGTGCCGCCGCTGCGCTCCACGCCGCCCGACAGACCGGCCAGCAGCGCGTTCACGCCGCCGTCGTCCAGCGAGGACTGGAACACCATCACGGTTTCATATGGATGCATGGGGACAGTTGTCCTTTCCACGGGTTGTGCCCCGGAACGCATCCGGAGCAGAAAGGAGATCGACAGCGCGCCCGGCCGGGGTGGTTGGCGGGCGGATGCTGCTTGTTCGGTTGGCGAACCCGGCGATTATTGCGCGGGGGGGCGTAGGGGGCAAGTTCTTGGGGGTAGGCCGCCCTCACCCCCCCACCCCCATCACCCGCTGCGCCGCCTCCTGCACCACCCGCAACACCGTCGGCAGCAAGAGCGCGGACACGAACCCGCGCAGCGTGCCGGTGGCCCAGGGCCACGTCGAGATCTTCGCGAGCCGCTCCTGCTCCGCCAAGACGGCCGAGATCGCCTTGCCGTACGCGTCCAGCCCGTCGAACTCGGCGCGGTCGACGCGGGCGTGCACGGCCGCGTCCAGTCGCTTGAGCCGCTCGTTCGACGCGCTGATCGCACCGCGCTTGGCGGCCGCCATCCGCCGCTGCATGCCGGTCAGCGGCACCACGAACGCCGCGATCGCCACGGCCATCACGACCGCCCACGTGGCGCCGACGGCGCTCTCGGCGATCGCCTCCGGGACGATCAGGCGGGTCACGTACAACAGGAAGATCCAGCCGAGCGCCGTCTGCGCGGTGAGGCTGGCGAAGGCGTGCAGCGGATCGAGCTGGTAGAGGTCGATGTGCACCGCCCGCGCGTGCAAGCGGCTGACCTCGCGCAGCTGATGGACGGTGTGGTACACGACGCCGCCGCCGAGGAAGTACGTCAGGACGGTGCACGCCACCTCCCAGTCCGGGTACTGCACGCGAACGGCCTCCGGCAGCGCCCGGGCGACGACGACGTACGCCACGGCGAGCCACGCGAGCCCATTGAGGAGGGTGGGCACGGCCGGGATCGTCGTCAGGCGATCGGACAGCTCCGCGTACTCCGCGTCGTCGACGTCCAAGACCGGGCGAAAGCGTTCGAGGCGCTCGCGCGCGACCCAGTTCAGGTACTGCGTCATCGGGAGCAGGTAGGCGATCCAGATCAGGAACGCCGGCGGCAGCATGCGCAGCGCCTCGGCCAGCGGCTGCCCGCCGCGTACGCGCACCACCGTGACCACGGCGTCGGCGGCGACGAAGAACGCCAGGTGGACCGCCCAGTTCGGGATCGGCTGGCGCTGGATCCAACGAAGCAGCGCGTCGATCCAACTCATCGGGTAGGGCGGTAAACGACGCTCCCCCTCTTGGACGGCGGGTGCCGTGTCCATGGTCTCGTCTCCCCAGAGGTCTACGCGCCAAAGGACGGGCGTGCGCGGGCGAGACGGAAAAATATCACCGAATGGGGGAAGTGCAATGTCGGGGAGAGGGGGAAGGGCTTAGTCGCGCATGTGCGGCGCGCACACCCGCCAGCGAATGAAAGTGCGGGGGGAGCGCGGCGCATTTTAATAGCAGTGGGGGGAAGCGGATGGTTGGGGGGAGGACCGGCGCCCAACGGCGGCCCTCTCCCCCAACCCAAGTCCCTGCAACCCCCTACCGAGTCGCCGCCGGCGCCGCCGCACTCGCCACGTTCGCCGCCGTCGGATCGTGGCGCATGAACGACGCCGCCACGCCGGCCGCCGCACCGAGCGCGAGGGCGATCGCGGTGTTCGTGGTGCTCGTCAGCACGGTCAGGCCGAGGAGGCTGTCGAGCGACCAGGCGCCGGGGCCGACGAACGCGAGGAGGGAGGCGCCGATCGCGTAGAGGAGGGGCATCTCGGAGCCGTTGTTCGTCGAAAGGAAGCCGGCCTTGAGGTGGACCGTGAGGATCGCGACGACCATCACGAGCACCATCAGGGCCGGACCAAACGGCCCAAGAAGGCCGAGGGCGACCAGGACACCGCTGCCCAGCTCGCCGAGGCCAGCGGCGAGGGCGAAGAGGCGGCCGGGGTGAAAGCCGAGGCGGCTCTCGAAGAAGGCGCCGGTGCCGGACAGGCCGTGGCCGCCGAACCAGCCGAACAGCTTCTGGGAGCCGTGGGCGGCCATGCCGAGGCCGAAGAACAGACGGGCGATCAAGAGGACGAGGTTCACTGCGGTACTCCTTATAGGTGGGTGCACGCGGTTCGGGTGCACAGGTTCAGCGGGATGAAGGGATGTCAGCGGGGACTCGTTGCGATTGTTCGTGGCTGGATAGTTCTACGGCTGGACCTTTCATCCATGAAGCATTGGTGCAAAAAAGGGTGTCGATCGTTACACAAGCCTCGACAACGCGGTCAGGAGCGACGCGCGCTCCCCTTCGGGCAGGCGGTCCGCCAGCTCGCCCCGCGCCTGCGCGAACGCCGCGGCCCCCTGCGTCGCACGCTCCGTTCCCAGCGGCGTGAGCACCGCCCGGATGATGCGGCGGTCGGAGGGATCCGCGACCCGCTGGACCAGACCGTCGGCCTCGAGGCGATCGATCAGCTGCGTGATGTTCGATCGGACGCAGCTGAGCTTGCCGGCCAGCTCGGTCAGCGTGAGGGGCTCGCTCGCCCGCATCATCGCCTCCAGGACGCCGAACTTCGCCATCGACAGCCCGATCGCGTTGAGCGCGCTCTCGAGCTGCGCTTCGACGCGGTGCGCGGCGCCGATCAGGGCCATGAGCGCGTCGCCGCTGGGCAAAGGCGTCTCTGGCATTGTGGCTTCATCCGGTTGCTTCATACCATGAACTATACAGGTCTGTCTATCCGACGACAAACGTGGACGATCGATCCGAGGGCCGGACCGCTTCACGTTGCCGCCTCGCCGCGCGCCGCGAACGCCCGCAGTCGCTCCAGCCGGGCCGCGTCGGCGCGTACGGAGGGCTCGTCCGCCAGGAAGCGGTAGGCCTGCACGAACCACGCGATCGCGGTGCGCTCGTCGCCCATGGCCAACGTGTTCTCCGCCAGCTCCTCGCACACGTACCCGTCCGGCGCGCCGCGGGCGGTCGCGTCCGCGTGGAGCCGGTCCAAGATGGCCAGCGCCTCCTCGTGCCGCCCGAGGAAACGAAGGGTCCAGGCGATCATCCACCACGCGATGAAGACCGCGCTCGGGTCGCCCGCCGCCTCGCGGACCTCGCGCAGCCGCTCGAACGCGTGCAGCGCGTCGTCATATCGTCCCGCATCGTGGTAGGCCATGCCCAGGTTGTTGAGCAAGCTCCCCCGCCACCGCCGCGCCTTCGGGTCCGTGGCCGACTCGGCCAGCGCCAGCGCATCGAGGTTCCACCGCTCCTGCCGCGCCGGGTCCGCCGCGACGATCGCCGCCATGTGCGCGGCGTCGATCGCCAAGCGCTCCTCGCCGATGGCGCGGGCGAGGTCGAACGCCTCGACGTATAGGGCCATCGCCGCGGCGGGGTCGTCGGCGTGGATGCCCGAGGCGTGCGTGCGGCCGCGCTCGAGGAGCCAACGGACGCGGGCGCGGGCGATGTCGGGCGTGGCGGCGGGCGCCGTCGAGGCGGGCGCGATCCGCGGCTGCGCGGCGTCCAGCACGGCCCTCGCCTCGTCGAAGCGGCGGCGCAGGCCGAGGGTGCGGGCGATCTGGGTCTCGATCTCGACGCCGAGGGAGGGGAGGGCGACGACGCGGGGGTCGGCCAGGAGGTCGCGGAAGCGCTGCTCGGTGGCGGCGGGGTCGGCGAAGTCCCAGAGGTCGTCGAA
>JBDTSC010000195.1:0-7307 GCA_039931375.1 Ardenticatenales bacterium | reverse complement strand
GGACCAAGACGACGCGGACCAAGACGACGCGGACCCAAAGGGACTAGGCAGGGACCCGCCATGGAAGACCGATCCGTCGCGTTCGTCCGCGGCCTGCGCGCCGCCGGCGTGCGCACGAGCACGGCCGAGGCGCTCGACGCGCTGCGCGCGCTGCGGGCGGCGGGCGTGCAGGACCGCGACCGCGTGCGGCTGGCGCTGCGCGCGGCGCTGGTCAAGACGAACGCGGACTTCGAGGCGTTCGAGACGCTCTTCCCGCTCTACTTCGGCGGCGACCCGCCGCTTGAGAACGCGCTCGACCAGCTCGACCCCGACGACGAGGAAGCGGTCCGTGAGTCGCTCGAGGGGCTGAGCGAACGCCTGCGGCAGCTCCTCGAACAGCTGATGAGCGGCCACGGACCGTCCCCGGAACAGCTCGAGGCGATGGCCCGTCGCGCCGCCGAGACCGGCGCGAGCCCGTCCCAGACGCGCTACCTCACGCAGCGCATGCTGCGCGAGATGGGCTTCGGCGACATCGAGCGCCTGCTGGCGGAGCTGCGCGCCCAACTCGAGGCGCGCGGCCTTGATGACGAGACGATCGACCAGCTGCTGGGCGTCGCCGAGCGGAACAGCGAGCGCGTCGCCGACGAGGTCGCGCGCCAGATCGGCCTCGCCATCGCCCGCCGCCGCGCGGAGGCGCCCCGGTCGGACGACGGCGCGGCGGACGGGCGGCTGCTGGATCGCTCGCTCCAGTCGCTTTCGCCTGGCGAGGCCGCGCGGCTGCGAACCGAGGTCACGCGCCTCGTCGCCCGACTGCGGAGCCGCGCCGCGCTTCGGCAGCGGCGGGGGCGGACGGGCCGCCTGGACGCGCGGCGCACGATCCGCACGGCGCAGCGCTACGGCGGCATGCCGGTGGAACTGCGCTGGCGCCGCCGTCGGCTCAAGCCGTCCCTCGTCCTCATCTGCGACGTCTCCACGTCCATGCGTCCGGTCGCGGAGTTCATGCTGCGGTTGATCTACGAGCTCTCCGACCAGGTCGCGCGGGCGCGCAGTTTTGCGTTCAATGCGGACATCGAGGAGATCAGCGTCGCGATGGGCCAACGGCGCGCGGGCGATGCCGTGGCCGAGGTGCTCTACGCGATCCCGCCCGGCTACTACGCCACCGACCTCGGCCGATCGCTGCGTACGTTCCACCGCAGCCATCTGGCGGCCGTCGACCGGCGCACGACGCTGATCATCCTGGGGGACGGGCGGAACAACCACAACGATCCGCGCGTCGATTTGTTGGCCGCGCTGAAGCGCCGCAGCCGCCGGCTGGTGTGGTTGAACCCCGAGGCCCCGAGCCAATGGGGCACGGACGACAGCGACATGCTGGCCTACGCGCCGGTGTGCGACGCCGTATATCCCGTCCGCAACCTGCGGCAGCTCACGGCGGCGGTCGATCGGCTACTGTCGGACGGGTGATGGGTTAGAATTGCCGGATGATCCAGCCACGCGTCTGCATCCTGAAGGCCGACGGCACGAACTGCGAGGTCGAGACGGCCACCGCGTTCGAGCTCGTCGGCGCGCGGCCCGAGATCGTGCCGATGAACCGGCTGCGGTCCGGTGAGCGCCGGCTCTCTGACTACGACATCCTCGTCGCCCCCGGCGGCTTCTCGTACGGGGACGACGTCGCGGCCGGCAAGGTGATGGCCGTGGAGCTGATGAGCCGCCTGGCCGACGACATGGCGGCGTTCGCGGCCACGAGCAAGCCGATCATCGGCATCTGCAACGGCTTCCAGGTCCTCGTGCGCACGGGCCTCCTGCCCTTCGGCGAGCCCGGCGTCATGTCGGCGACGCTGGCGCAGAACGCGGTCGGCCGGTTCGAGTGCCGCTGGGTGGACCTCGTGGTCGATGGCGCCACCGTTTCCCCGCTGGCCTCGGCGCTGCCGGCGCGCCTGCAACTGCCGCTCGCGCACGCCGAGGGACGGTTCTTCGCGGCGGACGACGCGCTGGCCCGGATCGAGGCCGGCGGCCAGGTCGTGTTGCGCTACGCGGACCGCGAGGGCCGGCCGACGGCCGCGTATCCGGCCAACCCGAACGGCGCCCTCGGCGCGATCGCGGGACTGACGGACCCATCCGGCCGCATCTTCGGCCTCATGCCGCATCCGGAGCGGTTCGTGCGCCGGTTCCATCACCCCGACTGGCGTCGCCGTCCGGCCGATGAGCGCCCGCACGGGCTGTCGTTCTTCCAGCGCATCGTCGCGCTGGCGTAGCGGCGGCCGGGCGCGATACCGATCGGATGACCATCGAGCAAGTCGGGCTGCTGCTGCTCGCGGCGGCCGTCGTCGCCATGGTGGCGCGGCGGCTGCACGTGCCGTACAGCGTCGGTCTGGTGCTGGCCGGCATCCTCTTGGCGGCGCTGTCGATGACGCCCGAGTTTCGGCTGACCAAGTCGCTGATCTTCACGGCCTTCCTGCCGCCGCTCGTGTTCGAGGCGGCGCTCTACATCAAGTGGTCCGAGCTGCGGCGCGACCTGCCCGTGATCGTGACGCTGGCGACGGTGGGCGTGGCGCTGTCGGCGGCTGTTACCGCGGTGGGCATGGTCTGGCTGGCCGGCTGGGAGTGGCCGGGCGCCGTGCTGTTCGGCGTGCTTATCGCCGCGACGGATCCGGTGTCCGTGATCGCCACGTTCCGGGAGGCCGGGGTCAAGGGCCGGCTGAGCCTGCTCGTGGAGTCCGAGAGCCTCTTCAACGACAGCACGGCCGCGGTGGCGTTCACCGTCGCGCTGGTGCTGGCGACGGGGGGGCAGGTGACCGCCGCCGGGGTCGTATGGGACGTAGTGCGCATGGTCCTCGGCGGGATCGCGTGCGGCGCGCTGATCGCCGGCGGCGCGTTGGCGCTGGCGGGGCGGACGGACGACCATCTCGTGATCACGACGTTCACGACCGTCGCGGCGTACGGATCGTTCCTGTTGGCGGAGCACTATCATCTCTCGGGCGTCCTGGCCTCGTTGACCGCCGGCCTGATGGTCGGCAACATCGGCCTCGCCGGTTCGATCACGGACTCGACCCATGACGCCCTCGAGTCGTTCTGGGAGTACGCGGCGTTCGTGGCCAACTCGCTGATCTTCATCCTGATCGGCTTCCGGGTCGCGCACGGTGATTTCGGCAGCGTCGTCCAGGCGACGATCGTCGCGATCGGACTGATCATCGTCGGCCGGGCGCTGGCGATCTACGGCTGCTGTGCGGTCTTCCGGCGGTCCAATTTGCGCGTCGAAACCGACCAGCAGCACATCCTCGTGTGGGGCGGCTTGCGGGGCGCACTTGCCCTAGCCCTTGCCCTTGGGCTACCGTCTGACCTTCCGCATGCCAGCGAGATCGTTACGGTGTCGCTGGGCGTGGTCGTGTTTTCGATCTTGGTGCAGGGCTTGACGATCACGCCCTTTCTGCGCCGCCTTGGTGCGATTCCGGCCTGACCCGCGGGCAGGCGGGGTCGAAAGGGGATACGAATGGGTTGGCCAAAGATCATTCAGGGTGGTATGGGCGTCGCCATCTCCGACTGGCGGCTGGCGAGCACCGTCGCGCAGACCGGCCAGCTGGGGGTCGTGTCCGGCACCGGCATCGCGCCGGTCATGATTCGGCGTCTGATGGACGGTGACCCGCAGGGCGACACACGCCGCGCGCTGGCCGCGTTCCCGGACCGCGAGCTGGTGGAGCAGATCCTCCAGAAGTACTACCTGCCGGACGGCCGTCCGGAGGGCATGTCGTACAAGACGATCGTGCCGTACAGCCTTAAGCCATCGCGCTGGCTGGACGCCGTGACGGCGGCGGCGGGCTTCGTCGAGGTCTGGCTGGCCAAGGAAGGCCACGACGGCATCGTCGGCATGAACCTGCTCGAAAAGATCCAGCTCCCGCACTGCGCCACGCTCTATGGGGCGATGCTGGCCGGCGTCGACTACGTCCTGATGGGCGCCGGGCTACCGGGCCAGATCCCCGGCATCCTCGATCGCCTCGCCGTCCACGGCCCGGCTCGCTATCGCGTCGACGTGCAGGGCGCGTTGCCTGGCGAGGACTTTGGCATCACGTTCGACCCGGCGCAGGTGTTCCCCGGCCTCGGCGAGGCCGTCGGTGAGCTAAAGCGGCCGCACTTCTTGGCGATTATCAGCACCGAGGTCGTCGCGCAGGCGCTGCTCAAGCGCGCGGAAGGGGAGATCGCCGGCTGGGTGGTCGAGTACCCGATCGCCGGCGGCCACAACGCCCCGCCGCGCGGACCGATGAAGGTCGACGAGAACGGCGAGCCGATCTACGGCGTGCGCGATGAGCCGGACCTCGAGAAGCTGGCGTCGTTCGGCAAGCCGTATTGGCTGGCCGGCGGCTACGGCAGCCACGACGGCCTGATCGGTGCGCTCGAACTCGGCGCGGTGGGCGTGCAGGTCGGCACGGCGTTCGCGCTGTGCGACGAGTCCGGCATGCGGCCCGACCTAAAGCAGCAACTGCGCGCGATGGCGATGGCGGGCGAGGCGCCGGTGCGGACCAGCGCCTTCGGCTCGCCGACCGGCTTCCCGTTCAAGGTCGCGACCGTCGCGGGCACCGTGGCCGAGCCCGACGTATACGCGGCGCGTCCCAGGCTGTGCGACATGGGTTTCCTGCGGCGCATCTACCGCCGCCCGGATGGCCAGGTCGGCTACCGCTGCTCCGCCGAACCGGTGGAGGATTACATCCGCAAGGGCGGCGACGAGGCGCAGACGGAAGGCCGGCTGTGCCTCTGCAACCACCTGGCGGCGACGGTCGACATCGGCCAGCGGCGCAAGGACGGCTACGAGGAAGTGGCGGTCGTCACGCTCGGCAACGACATCGCCTGCGTCCGCAACTACATGGGTTCCGGCGAAGAAGGGTACAGCGCGCGCGACGTCGTCGCCGGCATCCTGGGCACGGCGGCGGACGCGGATGAGCCGGCCGTGGCGGTGGTCATGCCGCACGCGGTGGGCGCGGTCGCGCACGCGGCGGTGGACTGACGGCGCGATCGGGCGTCCCTCCGTCTCTCCGTCCGCCCGACCCTCCGTCCCCGAGTCCGCCCGTCCCCCAGTCCGTCAGTCCGTCAGGGCGACGTGCGCGTCCGCCAACCGCTCGTGTAGGAACGCCAGCAAGCGCGGCCGCATCACGGCGGCGGAACCGAAGCGGGCCTTCGCGACCAGGAGCAGCTGCGTCTCCTGGGCGATCAGGCCGTCCTCGCTGATCACCTGCCAGCGGTCGATCAGGTTGGGCAGCGCCGCCAGCGCCTCGTCCTGCATCGCCTCGAGCGCTTCGAGCGTCTTGGCCAGATCGGTCGCCTTGACGCGGATGCGCACCGAAGCGGACGAGAACAGCCCGCGGCTGAAGTTGCGCACGACGCGCACCTCGCCGTTCGGGACCACCAGCAGCTCGCCGGTCGTGGCCCGCAGGTGGAGCGCGGACAGCGTGACCTTTTCCACGACGCCCTCGACCTCGCCGGGCGCGGCGCCCAGCAGGCTGATCTTCTCGCCGACCGCGAACCGATCGCCGAAGATGAACGTCAACCCCGCGAAGTAGTCGCTGATGACCGGCCGCGCCCCGAGGCCGATCCCGGCGGACAGCAGGCCGACCACCCACACCAACGTCCGGGGGTCGACGAACCCGCTGTTGGCCATCGCGACCAGGATGGCCGAGCCGTACGCCGTGATCCGGATGAGGTCGCGGATGAGCCCCTCGATCGTCACGCGCCGCGCGGAGCGTCCGGTCCGCCCTTGCGTCCAGCCGGCCACCCGCACGATCCGCCGGGCCAGCGGGCCGGACGCGCGCGCCACGGCCCACGCCAGCACGAACGGCACGAGCAGCGTCACCGCCATCTGCGCCCAATGCGGCAGCCGCGCCATCGCGTTCGCGACCGCGTCCAGGCCGAGCGCGAGGATCGGGCCGCCGCGCTTCGTGGCGCCGTCGGCGCCGAAGCCGCTTCGGATCACGTCCATCGGTCGGGCGTTCATGGCGTTTGGTCGTTCAATCCTTGCAACCCAACCCTGCATGGCGCCGTACAGTTGGGTGCCGTGCGGCGCCGTCAGCGGTGGCGCCGGGGCCGTGCGCCCGTTCGGATTATAGGCATGCTTCGCCCGGGTCCCGCCGCGGAGCGAGAGCGCTCAGCAAGAAGAGGTTCGGAACGCCATGACCCGCAGCCATATCACGAAACATCCCGCCGACCGGGTGTGGGCCGGCGTCTGCGCCGGCATCGCGGGCTGGTTGGGCGTCGACCCCGTGCTCATCCGCCTCGCCTGGTTGGCGTGGGCGGTCTTCGGCGATACCGGGTCGGCGTTCGTGGTCTACATCGTCCTCATGATCATCCTGCCGGTTGGCGAGACGGGGACGCGCGGCATCGGTGGCCGGCGGCGGCGCGGCTTCGGACGCCCCGGCGGCCCGTGGACCGCCTCGCTGCGCGAACCCGCGCCGCCCGCGCCGCTGGTGCCGCCCGTGCCGCCGACCGTGGCCGTCCCGCCCGCGGATCCCGCGCCGCTGCGCGCCGCCGCATCCTCCCCCGCGCCCGCTCGGTCCGTCCAGCCGACATCGTCAACAGCATCGATGTCCTCGACGGCGCCAGTCGCTCGAGCGCCGTCGCCCACGGCCGATGAGTTGGGCGACGTGGTGCTGCGATTGTTGGACGCGACGGTGGACGTTTCGGTGAGCGTGGCGCGGTCGTTCGCACGGGCGGTGCAGGCCGGGTTCGCGTCGAGCGCCGCCGCCGACCGCGTGCGAATGACGCCGCCGCCGGCGCCCGCGCCGCCATCGAGCGCGCCCGCTGACCCGAACGTGCCGACCGCGCGCTCGGACGAGCTGCCCCATCTCGAGTCCGACGAGGAGCGCCTGCATCGCGAGCTGCGTGCGCGGCTCGATCGGCAGGTCGGCGACGCGCGGAAGGCCGTCCATGCGTCGCAGGGCGCGGTGGCGACGGGCGAGCGGGTGCGGCGGCGGGGACGGCTGCGGCAGCTCGCGGGGTTCGGCGTGCTCTCGTTCGGGGTCTGGGGCCTCGCGGCAACGCTGGACGTCCATCCGATCGCCTTTGCCGGCGCATCGCTCCCGTCGATGTCCAGCGCCGCGGTCGTGATGGCGGCGGTGCTGGTCGGGCTCGGGACGTACTTGCTCTGGACGGCGGTGCGCGGGCACGGGTGACGCTGTCGCGTTGGCTCGACCTGTCTGGTAGGGCGATCGCATCAATCTGCGTCCAAGGAGGGAACGCAGGTTGGGGGGGGCGTGCAGAGCCGCAGGGCCTCGGCGCGGGAGGCGGGGCGCCCGAGTTCGTGCATTAAGCAGGGGCCACCTGGCCCCTGCACCCCGGCCAGGGAGGGA
>JBDTSC010000194.1:0-7312 GCA_039931375.1 Ardenticatenales bacterium | reverse complement strand
CTGCCGATCGCCGCGGTCTCCGGGGCGCTGTCCGTCGGCCTCGGCGCGTTCGGCGCGCACGCGCTGCGCCAGACGCTCACCGAGGCGCGGCGTGAGACGTTCGAAGTCGCGGTGCGCTACCAGTTCTACCATTCGCTGGCGCTCTTCGGGGTGGCGATCCTGGCCAGTCGAACACCGCCGCTGCCGTCAGCCGGGTGGATCGGCGCGCTGCTGCTCGGCGGGATCGTCCTCTTTTCGGGCTCGCTGTATGCCCTGGTGTGGACGGACAAGTCCTGGCTTGGGGCGATCACCCCGATCGGCGGAGTGCTGCTGATCCTCGGCTGGCTCGGACTGGCGCTTGCGGCGTGGCGAGGGATGCCGGGAACGTGATTCGACGCCAGGACTGACGCTGGCGATGGGGCGTGAACCCGCGGCGGGTGTGGTCCGAGCAACGGACGAGATGGTGGGGCATACGAACGGGCGGGCGCTCGAAAGCGCCCGCCCGTGATTCTGTGTTGGCTGGTACTACGCATATCGACCCCTGAGGCGACGCATCGCCGCTGAGAGGTCAGGCAGCTAGCGATCCTCCGCCGCGCCACGGCCGGCTTCCACCTTGGCGACGAGGGCGCCGAAGGTTGGCGCCTCGACGAACGCGCCGCTGTCCAGCACGGCTTCGCTGAGCACGGTCGTGCCGGGCGAACCCATCGGGGCGAGGATCGAGCGCATCGGACCGCCCCGCCACGCGAGCTGGCCCGGGTGGACGAACGCGATCACGCGCTCGCCGACGTTCGCGGAAACGGAATCGGACGCGAGCGCGAGCACCCCCGTGCCGTCGGCGCCGTCGACGCCGTCGGCGCCGTCTGCGCTGTCCGGATGACGGCCGGCGACCTGGTCCTCGCGCATGCCGACCACGGTCAGCGTCAGCTTGCCGCCGGAACCGGCCGTGAAGCCGAGCGAGTCCGCCAACGTCTCGTCCACTCGAATCGTCACCGTGTGGTACGGCACACCGGAGTCCACGGTCTGAACGCCGAGCGCGTCCACGGCGGTGTCCTCCCAAAACGCGCCGTCGTCCTGGTTCCAGCGCGTCGGCGAGATGTCCAACACCGTGCCGGTCACGATCAAGGGCGCCTTGGCCACCTTGGACATCAGCGGCACGTCGTTGTAGGAGACGTCGCTCGCGACGCGATGGCCCGACAGCTGGGCGAAGGCTACGATGGCCGCGCCGCACACCACTCCGGCGCCGACCAGGAATTTCTCGTTCACGGCAAAGGGTCCCTTCTTGTTCACGCGGGATGACCTCATGGGTAGAGCGCGTTCAGCGCGCTGCGATCGTCCGACTCGAGGCTCCGCATGCATGACGAGCCCTGCGCGTACGACGCGCACATCGTCACCCGATTCGGACACGACGGACAGTTGCCCGACTGCGTGTGGCCGATGCCGGCGCTATGGCCGAACTCGTGCGCGGCCACGGAGTTGGCGTCGATCTGGCTGGAGCCCGGCGTGCCGCTGCCCAGGTACCAGTTCTCCGCCGAGTCGAACTTCATCGTCATCCGCACGATCGTGCTGCCCGAGTAGTAGACGGTCGTCACGGCAAGGACGCCGAACGCTCCGTCGATCGCGCCGCGGGTGATGTCGTTGCTGCTGTTGTTGTTCACAGACCAGTTGAAAGGGGACGGGCTGACGTTCGTCCACTGCGTCGCCCCGAACGAGGCGACCGTGCGCCAGTTCGCAGGCAGCGAGTGGGGGTCGTACTGCTGCGATGAGGCGGACCACTTCGGTCCCATCAGGTTGTAGCCGAAGGCGGGCGCGGCCTTGAAGCCGAACCCCGCCATCACCGCGCCGAGCGAAACGCCCAGCGCAAAGCGAATGAACGCTCGTTTCACCAACAACCTCCTGCAATCCGCGGCCGATGCGCCGCCGCCAGCGCACCGCGCGCCGACGATCGCGCCAGCATACCGAGCCGGCCCGGCCCCGTCAATGGGTTGTCAGCGAGTTGTCAGGGAATGGCCGTATCTGTCGCGACAGAGCAGCGGCGGCGCCGAGAATTCGTGGTCGCCGGCGCCCGTGCTACGCCGGCTTGCGCGCGTCCTTCTCCATCCGCGCCCGCGTGTTGTGGTCCAACTCGACCTTGCGCAGGCGGATGTTCAGCGGGGTGACCTCGATCAGCTCGTCATCGTCGATGTACTCCATCGCCATGTCGAGGGTGACGGGCACCGGCGGCGTGAGGAGGATTCCCTCCTCGGCGAACGACTGGCGATGGTTCGTGACGTGTTTGCGGCGGCAGACGTTGATCGCCAGGTCACCGGCCTTGGGCCGCACGCCGATCACCATCCCCGCGTACACCTCGACGCCCGGTCCGACAAACAACGCGCCGCGCAGCTGGGCGGTGTCGAGGGCGTACGAGGTCGTGAGGCCCGGCTCGTGCGCTAGGAGCGAGCCAAACTCGCGCGCCTCCATGTCGCCGGCCACGGGTCGGTAGCCGGCGAACAGGGTGTGCATCACGCCCGTGCCGGAGGTGGCCGATAGGAACTTGCTGCGGAATCCGAGAAGGCCGCGCGTCGGGACGAGCCACCGCATCGTCGTCGTCGAGCCGTGCGCGTCGCTCTGCAACGAGAGCAGCTCGGCGCGGCGTCGGCCGAGCATGTCCATCACCGCGCCCACGAAGGCATCGGCGACGTCGATGTAGACATCCTCGAAGGGCTCTTGGCGTACGCCGTCGATCTCCTGGACGATGACCTGCGGCCGGCCGACCGCGAACTCGTAGCCCTCGCGGCGCATCATCTCGATCAGGATCCCGAGATGAAGCTCGCCGCGCCCGCTCACGAGGAAGCGGTCCGCGCTGTCCGTGTCCTCCACCCGCAACGCGACGTTGCGCTCGAGCTCGCGCTGCAGGCGCGCCCGCAGGTGGCGGCTCGTGACGTACTTGCCCTCGCGGCCGGCGAGCGGGCTCGTGTTGATCGTGAACGCCATCCGGACCGTCGGCGCTTCGACCGCGATCTGCGGCAGCGGATCGGGCGCGAGCGGATCGCAGATCGTCTCGCCGATGGCGACATCCTCCAGCCCTGAAAAGGCCACGATGTCGCCCGCGTCCGCGCTCTCGACCGCGACCCGGCCGAGGTGCTCGAAGACGAACAGATCGCCCACCTTGCCCCGCCGCGGCGCCGTGTCGGGCGTCAGGATCGCGATCTCCTGCGCGCGCCGCACAGTGCCCTGGCTGATCCGGCCCAAGGCGATCCGGCCGCGATACTCGTCGTACTCGAAGTTCGTGATCAGGAGTTGGAGCGGCAGTTCGACGTTGGCGAGCGGCGCCGGCAACCGGAGCACGGCATCCAGCAGCGCGTCCATGTTGTCCGACAGCGCGTCCAGGCTCGGGCCGGAGAAGCCGCGCAGCGCGCTGGCGTACACGACCTCGAACTCGGCCTGTTCATCGCTCGCGCCGAGGTCGATGAACAGGTCGAATGTGGCGTCCACCGCCCACTCGGGCCGCGCGTACTCGCGGTCCAGCTTGTTCACGACGACGACCGCGCGGTGGCCGAGCTCGAGGGCCTTGCGCAACACGAAGCGCGTCTGCGGCATCGGCCCCTCGACGGCGTCCACGAGCAGCAGCACGCCGTCGACCATGTTCAGGACGCGCTCGACCTCGCCCCCGAAGTCCGCGTGGCCGGGCGTGTCGACGATGTTGATCTTCACGTCCTTGTAGCGGACGGCCGTGTTCTTGGCCAGGATCGTGATCCCGCGCTCCCGCTCGAGGTCGGTGGAGTCCATGACCCGCTCGACCATCGTCTGGTTCTCGCGCACCGCGCGCGTCTCGCGCAGCAGCGCGTCGACGAGCGTCGTCTTACCGTGGTCCACGTGGGCGATGATCGCCACGTTGCGGACATCCTGCCTTCGCATCGCACCCCTCCTCCACACACCATGCGGGCGGCCCACGACGGGCCGCCCGCGACTTTGCTGTCGATGATCGAACGCACAGAGTGTACCGGAGGGACACGGCGTGACCAAGCCGCGACCTTTCCGCGATCCGCGGTGGCTTTTTTACCCGCCCGTCGTCGTCGCCGGCCCGGCGGGTCGCGCGGCGGGCGCAGGGCGCAGGACGCGCGCGAGGGCCGAGCGAACGCGAGGGGTCCGGACGAGCAACAGCAGCGCGACGGCCGCGGCCCAAGCGTACGGTTCGTAGGGTGAGCCTTTGCGCGTCGAGGCGCCGACCCAGAAGAAGTGGATCGCCGCCAGCACGGCGGCCGGATACACGAGCCGATGCAGCCCGGTCCAGCGGCGGCCAAGCCGGCGCTGCCAGCCGCGCGTCGAGGTGACGGCGAGCGGCGTGAGCAGCGTTAGGGTCAGCAAGCCGACCAAGATATACGGTTTCTTTGGCAGCCCGTCGTCCAGGATGAAGCCGAGATCGAAGCCGTAGTCGAGGCCGACGAAGGAGAAGAGGTGCGCCACGCCGTAGGCAAACGCCCACAGCCCGAGCGGCCGGCGCAACGGGATCGCCCAGCGCGCGCCGAGGATGCGGTAGAGCGGGGTGCAGACCAGGCTGAGGACGAGGAGAACGAGGGCGGACTTGCCCGTGGTGCGGATCACCGTCTCGACGGGGTTGAAACCGAGGTCGCCGATGACCGCGTAGTATGCCAGCCAAATCACGGGGAGCGCGCTCAGGGCGTGCACACCCCAGCGGACCGCCGCGGCGCGGCGGGCAGCAGGTCGAACCGGCCGTTCGCCCATCAGAACGACACCTTGAGGTCCATCCCGGTGTACAGCGACGCCACTTGCGCATCGTAACCGTTGAACGGCAACGTCCGGCGCCGCGAGAGCCCGCCCTCGATCCGGCGTTCCGTCGCCTGCGACCAACGGGGGTGATCGACGGCCGGGTTCACGTTCGCGAAGAAGCCGTATTCATCCGGCGCCGTCTCGTTCCAGAGCGTGGTCGGCTTGTCCGCCACGAGGTCGATCTTGACGATCGACTTGATGCTCTTGAAGCCATACTTCCAAGGCACGACCAGCCGCACCGGCGCGCCGTTCTGCGGCAGCAGGTCCCGCCCGTAGACGCCCGTCACGAGCAGGGCGAGATCGTTCATCGCCTCGTCGATGCGGAGGCCCTCGGTGTAGGGCCATGGGAACCCGTGGTCGCCCTGCCCCGGCATCTGATCGGGCCGCAGCACGGACTCGAACCGCACGAACGCCGCGCTCGATTGCGGTTCGACGGCGGCCAGGAGCTTGCGCAGCGGGAATCCGACCCACGGCACCACGATCGACCAGCCCTCGACGCAGCGCAAGCGGTAGATCCGCTCTTCCAGCCCGAACCGGGTCCGCAGCGCGTCAAGGTCCAGCGTCATCGGCTTGTTGACCAGCCCGCCGATCGCGATCTCCCAAGGAGACGCCACAAAGCCCGTCGAGAGCCGCGCGACGGCCTCCTTGTTCGTGCTGAACTCGTAGAAGTTGTTGTAGTGCGTGACCGCGTCGAAGCTCGTCAGCGGCGCGCCGAGCTCGTCGGTCGCCGGGCGTGCGACGTCCGTCGCCGCCCCTTCCGCGGCCGCGGGCTCGAGCGCGCCGGAAAGCGTCCGCACCGGCGGCGGCCCGGACGTCGGCGTCGGGCCCGTCGTCACGGGAGCGTCGGTCCGCGAGGCCGGCCCGCACGCCGCGATCGCGGCGCCGCCAGCGGCCGCTGCGGCCACACCGAGCAGCCGTCGCCGGCTGAGGTACACTTCCTCGGGCGTGATGTCGCGCCAGCTGAATCGTTCCATCGATCGTCTCCCATGGCGTGCGATGCGCGCGGGCCGCGCGCGGCCTTCCGCGTCGGCTGTCCTTCCCCAAGCGCCGCGGTCACCCCGCTGGCGATGTGCGCGACGGAGCAGGTGCTGCGGGATGGACGACCGCGTCTTCGGCAGGACGGCGTCTCGTCTACGTTGGACGTGCGGGCATTACGCCGGCGGCCGCCGCGCGCCCAGGTGGACGGTGAACCGGTTCGCACCAACAAGGAGGGGTCGATGACGACCACCGATTCCGAGGACGTCCGACCGGCCGTGCCGTCGGCCGACCTGCGCGGCCGCACGGCGATCATCACCGGCGCGAGCCGCGGCATCGGCCGCGCGATCGCCGATACGCTGGCCGACGCGGGCGCGGCCGTCGTGCTGGTCGGCCGCCGCCCAGAGACGCTCGACCCCGTGCGGGCGGCGATCGAGGCGCGCGGCGGGCGGGCGATCGCCGTCGCGGCCCATGCCGGCCACGCGGATGCGTTCGAGCCCATCGTCGGCGCGGCCCAGGCGGCGTTCGGCGGAATCGACATTCTCGTGAACAATGCCGGCACGTGCCCGCACTATGGGCCGCTGCTCACGGCCGACGACGCCGTCTGGGACAAGACGATGGACGTGAACGTTCGAGCGGCGCTGCGCTCCGTACGCGCGTGCCTGCCGGCGTTCGAGCGCCGGGGCGGCGGCAAGGTCGTGAACATCGCCTCCGTGGCGGGGCTGATGCCGCAGCCGTCCGTCGGGCTGTACTGCTTGTCGAAGGCGGCGCTCCTCATGTTGACGGAGGTGCTGGCCGTCGAGCTCGCGCCGAGCAACGTGCAGGTGAATGCGGTCGCGCCCGGTTTCGTGCGGACGCGCTTCAGCAAGGCGATCTGGGATACGCCGGAGGCATCTGAGGGCGCGCTGGCGGTGATCCCGCAGCGGCGGTTCGCGGAACCGGACGAGATCGCGGGCGCCGTGCTCTACCTTGCCGGCCCGCACTCGGGCTTCACCACGGGCGCGACGCTTGTCGTGGACGGGGGCCAGCGGCTCGCCGGCGGGCTGCCGCTGGGCGGCGCACGGTAGTCGCGGCGGCCTCCCAAGTGGGCTGGACGGGACGGATTTGTGAAGCCTTGGGCAACGGGGCGTTAAGCGGCCTTGATATTGCCGGCAAGTCCGTGTAAACTAGTCGCCTGTGGACAGGGGGGGCGATCCACGCGCTTTCGCGCTTGGCAAAATGGTCGGTGTCCCGGTGGCGCCGTAACCCATGCGTGTCTCTACGCATGCGATCGTCCCAAGACGAACAATATCCATCTGGACTTAAGGAGAGACTCTCGTGACCCTCACGAAACTCACCCGCTGGTCGCTTGTTGCGACCTGCATGGCAGTGGGCGTCGGTGTGGCGGTGGGTGCCGCCCAGACACAGACGGCCCAAGCGGAGACGACCGCAGGCTTGACCTGCACGTGGAAGTCCTCGGGCAGCGCACAGGCGGCCGTGGACTTCGCGTCGAGCGCCTCGGCCCGGAACGGCAAGGTGTACGTGTTCGGTGGCTTGAACCAGAACGGCCAGGTTCAGCAGAGCGCCCAAGAGATCGACATGTCCGCTACGA
>JBDTSC010000193.1:0-7344 GCA_039931375.1 Ardenticatenales bacterium | reverse complement strand
GTGCGCGGCGTGCCACGGCCCGGACGGCAAGGGCGTGCCGAGCCTCGGCAAGAACCTCGTGACCAGCACGTTCGCCAAGGACATGACGGACGCCGAGCTCGTCGCCTTCCTCAAGGTCGGCCGCGACACGAGCGATCCGCTGAACACGACCGGCGTCGCGATGCCGCCCAAGGGGGGCAATCCGGCGCTTACGGACGGCGACCTCATGGACATCGTCGCGTACGTGCGGCAGCTCGAGGGCGCGCCGTAGGCGGTGACGGGCGGGCCGGAGTGCGCCGCTCTCCCTCGCCATCTGCGCCACGGCACAAGGCGGCGCACCCTTTTCGGTGCGCCGCCTTGTGCCGTGGCAGGGGAGAGCGGCGATCGCGCGCCGCGGCTACGGACAGCCGCAGTGCAGCGCGAAGCCGTTGAAAAGAGGGTGGTACGCCATCGCGACGTTGCGCAGCGTCAGGCTACGGCGATACGGGTTCGTCGGGCCCGCGGGCAGATTCGCCTGGCAGCGCATGCCGTAGCCGGCGATGCGGTTCGGCGCCGCGATCGCCGCGGCCACGGCGGCGGCCGGGGCGCGCGACTCGAGCTGCGGGCACGGGTTGATGTCATCCGGACCGGGCTCCGAGGCGCCCGCGCTCGTCGGGCGCGCGGTGGGCGCTGGTCCGGAGGCGGTCGGCGCGGGCGGCACGGGCGTCGTCGGCGTGGCGGGCGGGCCGGCGAACGGCGCGTACGGGTCGAGCGTCTGGCACGCCTCGCCCGTGACGTCCGGATAGATCGCCCAGACGTCGCTGAACTCATCGATCGCGGTGCGGCCGCCCAGGACGAACATGCGCTTGTTGACCGGGTCCCAGACGCTCGGGATGTTGCGGCGTCCGGTGACGCCCGTGAGGTTGTCCGGCGCCAGGCGGTCCCAATGGAGCTTGGCGTTGGCGTCGGACAACGCCGAAACGTTCACGCGCCACGCGCCGCTCGAGCGCCCGGCGCCGTCCGGGATGCCGGCGCTGGCGAAGCCCATCCAACTGTAGAACGACCGGCTGTCCGCGTCGTAGGCGCAGGCGCCCTCGCGGCGCGGGCCAAAGGCGTCCATGTTGTCGAAGCGGGCGGTGATGTTGCGCCACTCCCCCTCGGCACGGCCGGCGAAGTCGAGCCACCACACCTCGTTGTACGTCGTCACGGGCGCCCCGATGATCGACGCCGCGGCGCCGCCGACGACGAGCACGCCGTCCGTGCCGGTGTCCTTGTCGCTCACGTACGCGGCGCACGAACCGTATCGTCGGACCGGATGGCCGCCGGTCGGGAACATCTCCTTGAGCTGCCACTTGCTGCCCGTGCGGACAGCGGAGTAGACCTCATCGCGGGTGAGATCGTCCTGCTCGGTGTTGAACGAACCCTGGCCGAAAATCAGCCGATCGCGCTTCGCGTCGTACGCCCCGAACAGCCACGCCAGCACGCCCTTGCGTGCCTCGAGATCGCCGATGAGCTGCTTGGCGCCGCTGTTTGGCACCCAGCGCACGCCGCTGCCGCTGGCGCGATCGCCGATCTGCAGCTCCTTGATGTCGCCGCCCTTCTTGTTCGTGGCGTCGAACGCGCCGTTGTCGCAGCCGTCCTTGCCCATGATCGACACCCAGTTCGTCGGGCTGACCTGGACGTTGGCCGCGCCCCAGCACCCATGATCGGTCGCGCGGCTGTAGCCGTTGCCGCCGCCGTACGGGATGTCCGACCAGGCGGCCGTCGCGGCGCTGAGCTTGATCGCGCTCAGGTTGCTCAGCGCGATCGTGTTGTCCTGGCTGCGCCGCTCGGCGCCGCCGGCCATCGTCAGGACGCCTGAAGCGGCGTTGTACGCGCCGAAGCCGCCGTACAGGGCCTTGGGCAGATTGGGCAGCCGGACGTAACAAGCGTTTTCGGCCGCGATGCGGCCGCCGACGCTCACCGCCGTCGGCGCCGCGGCGGGCGTCGGCGCCTGGGCGCGGACGGGCGGTGCGGTGTGCGCAGCCCGCGCGATGCCGGCGGCGGCGCCGAGCGCGAACGCCGTCGCGACGATGGTTCGGCGAAGCGGCCGAACGCAAAGCTTCATTGTGACCTCCGTGAATCGGGGAGCGAAGGTGCTTCGTCCGCTCGCGGAGGCCGCGTCGTGCGATCGAAGACCTGCATGTATTCGCAGGCCTCTAGGATGGGCGGCGCGCGAGTGGGCGCAATCCGGCGGCGCCGTCACGTGGACGCGGCGTCGCCGTCAAGGCTGTGGGGTGATCCCGCCACCGCGAGCGGATCAGCCGACCAGGATCGCCTCAAGCCCGGCCACGAGGGCGTCGATGTCGCCGTGCGTGTTGTAGCCTTGGACGCTGACCCGCACGAGCACCCGCTCGTTCCACGGGATGATCGGCACCTCGACCCCAAAATCGTCGTAGAGGCGGGCCTTAAGCGCGATGGGATCGACGGGTGGCAGGGCGACGGCGATCATCTGGGCGTACCACGCATCGTCGTCCGGATGGAGCGCCGTCACGCCGGGCAGCGCCAACAGCCGCGCACGGGCTACGCGCGCCAGCCGGTGGCAGCGGGCGATGACGGCGTCCCAGCGACGCTCGCGCCGGTAGTCGAGAGCCGCCGGCACGGCCAGATAGGCGGACGGGTCGCACGTGCCGGTCCACTCGAGGGCGGAGACGAACGGGCTTGCATACGGCCAATAGTTCGCGTCGGGTTGCCAGCCCCAGCTGACGATCAGCGGCTCGATCCGCGCCTGCAGCTCGGGCCGCACATATAGAAACGCCGCGCCCTTCGGCGCGCACAGCCACTTGTGGAGGTTGCCGGTGTACGCGTCCGCGCCGATCGCGCCCATGTCGATGTCGATCTGCCCCGGCGCGTGCGCGCCGTCCACGACGGTCAAGATGCCCGCCGCGCGGGCCCGGCGGCAGATCTCGGCGATCGGGAACACGACCCCCGTCGGCGACGTGATGTGCGACAGGAACAGAACGCGCGTCCGCGGCCCGACCGCGGACCAGAACGCCTCGACGAGATCGTCGTGCGTCGTCAACGGCGCGTCCAGGGCCACCGCCCGGTACGTCGCGCCGCTCGCGCGGGTCACGAGGCGCCACGTGCGGTCGCAGGCGCCGTACTCGTGGTCCGTCGTGAGCACCTCGTCGCCCGGCGCGAGGCCCAGGCTGTGCGCGATGATGTTCACGCCGTGCGTCGCGTTCGGGACGTACACGACATCGTCCGACGCGCAGCCGATGGCGCCCGCCAGGTGGGTGCGCGCAACGCGCATCAGGTCGGGAAAGCGTTGGCCCAGAAACGCGACGGGCTGCCGTTCGAGCTCCCGCTGCCAGGCCTGATAGACCTCGAACACCGGCCGCGGGCAGGCGCCGAACGAGCCGTGGTTGAGGAACACGATGTCCGGATCGAGCAAGAACTCCGAGCGCAGCGACTCGGCCGTCGGCGCATCCGGGGCGGCGGCCGGCGGCGGACGGAACGGGGCGGTGGGCGGCGCGAAGGACATCGGAACCCCCTATCTGGCGGGCGCGATGGCCCGTTGGCGGCGATGACCTCGTGGGCTCGGGCCGCCCTCGCTACGGCAGCGGCACATCGACCTCGACCGGTTGGTCGTAGTCGATGCCCGGAACGTCGAACCCGAAGATCTGGCGGAAGGCGAGTTGGCAGCCGGCCCAGTCCGTGAGCGTGTACAGGTGCGCCGTGTCCAGCCGCGGCCAGCGGGCGGTGACCAGCGCCTGGATGTCGGGGTCAAGCTCGCGGTCGTCCAGGCGGATCCGGCCCTGCTCGTCGAACTTCGGCTCGGCCCCCGGGCCGAGGTGCTCCTCGAAGAGCCGAACGATCTGGTCGATGGCCTCCTCGTGAACGCCCTGTTCCTTCATCACCGCGTATGCGGCGCTCATGTAGAGCGGCACGATCGGGATCGCCATCGCCGCCTGCGTGATGACGGACTTGTTCACCGAGATGGTGCAGTGGCCACCGATCGCCACCTGCAGGCGCGCGTCGAGGCGATGGCAGGTGGCCTCCATGTCGGCCTTGGCGCGGCCGATCGTGCCGCGGTGGTAGTACGGCCACGTGACCGTCGGGCCGATGTAGGAGTAGGCGAGCACGCGCGCGTGGGGCGCGAGGAGCTCAGCGTCCAGCAGCGCGTTGACCCAACGCTCGAGGTCGGCGCCGCCCATGACGGCGACCGTGCCGGCGATCTCTTCTTCCGTCGCGACCGGCACGTCGGCCAGCACGATCTCATCCGTGTGGAGATCGACCGTCTTCTCGGTGACCGGTTCGCCGATCGCCTTGAGGACGGAGCGATGCGTGATCCCGGTGACGGGGTCCGTCCGCTGCGGAGCTGCCAAGCTGTGGACGACCAGATCGACCGTTCCGAACTCCGCTTTGACGACCGCCAGCGTCTCGGCCAGCACGTCCGCCGAAAACGCGTCGCCGTTGATGTTGATCGCCTTGAGCCCGTCGGCCTTGGCCGCCGCGGTGAACGCCGCCGTGTTGTACCAACCGGCGGACGCCGTCCGCTCGGTCTTCGCCGGCCGCTCGAAGTAGACGCCAAGCGTGTTCATCCCGTAGCCGAAGGCCGTCACGATCCGCGTCGCCAGCCCGTAACCGGACGACGCGCCCAGGATGAGGACATTCCCGCCGGTCCAGCCTTCCGCGTCGCGCCGGGCCCGGGCGATCTGTTGATCGACCATCCGCGCGCAGCCCTCCGGATGGGCGCTGGTGACGATGAACCCGCGCATGCGCTGCGCGACAACCTGTTCGGCCATGAGAGCGATCTCCGTTGTCTGTGCCGTAGCGTCGATGCCGTAGCATGAGCAGGGGGCGAGTCTCTGCCTCGAACCGATCCTAGAGCGTGCCCTTTATCGCACGCTCGAACACATCCTCGTAGGCCTCGAACGTCTTCTCCGGATCGAAGATGTCCAGGGCGACCGAATGGCGCGCGCGGTACGCATCGAGGTGCGTTGCGACCTCGACGACGCCCTCGGCCAGCGCCAGGGCGTCGCGCGCCGCCACGATTCGTCCCATCCCGGTGACCTTGACGATCTCCCGCGCGCCCGGGATGTCCGCCGTCACGAGCGGCGTGCCCGCGCGCACCGCCTCGATCTGCGTCGACGGGAAGCAGTCCGAGCGGCTGGGCAGCGCGAAGATATCGATCAGGCCGTAGAAGTCGGCCATCTTCTGATCGTCCGTGATGAGCCCGAGCATCGTGAAGTGCGAGCTCAGCGCCTCGAGGTTGGCTCGATGGGCGTCGAAGAAGGCCTCGTACGGGATCTCGCGCTCGCCGGCGAACACGAAGTGGGCGTTCGGAACACGCGCTACGATCTCAGGAACGGCGCCGAGCAGGAAGTCGAACCCCTTCTCCTCGACGAACCGGCCGGCGAAGCCGATCAGCACCTTGCCGTCCAGGCCAAGCTCCGTCCGCCACGCCGCCACCCGGGCCGCATCCGGCGGCGGCTGGTCGACGGGGGCGTAGATGAAGTGGAGCTTGTCCCACAGCGGCCGGAGCAGCGCCGACGACGCCGCGTAATCGCGCGTCTGCGGGATCACGCCCGTCGCCAACCGCCCGGCAAGGCCGGTCGTGAGGTAGTACGCCGCCTCGAGCGGGCGCTTGGCCGGGCCGGCCGGCAGGACCAGGTCGCCGTTGTGGGTCAGGAACACCTTGACGCCACGGGCGCGCGCCAGAGCCGTCGCCGGCAGGACCTCCGGGAACGGGATGTGGATCGACAGCACGTCGACGTCCTTCAGCAGGCGGTCGAGCGTCGGCAGCAAGCCGGGCGCGATGCTGGCGCGGCTGAGCTGGTGCTTCACCGGCACGCGGTGGATCAGGACGCCCCGGTGGACCTCCTCCAGCGGCAGCGTCGGATCGTGCTGCGTCGCCAGCGCGTGCACCGTATGCCCGCGCTGCGCGAGCCCTTCGGCGATCCGCCGGGCGTACGCGGTCAGGCCGGTCCAGTGGGGGTAGTAGTACGTCAGGAGGAAAAGGATGCGCATAGGTGGGCGATGATAGGTGGCGGAGGGCGGTGGGGCAAGGGTTGGCGGTCGATGACGGCCGATCGGCCATCAATCGGGCTGCGCCTCGCCCGCCCGCCATCCCATCTCGCTCAGCGCCCGAAGGTGCGCCACGACGGCATCGCGTTGCTTGTGGATCGGCAGAATGATGACGTCCCCGGCACGCGCCAGCGCGAGGGCCCGCCGCGTGCCGTCCACCTCGTCGTCGACGCGGATGATGGCGTCGTCCGGCACGCCGAGCACGCCCAGCGCGTCGACGAGGACGCGCGGCACCTCGCCGAGCGGCCGGCCGCGCCGCAGGGCGGCCAGCTCCTTGACGAGGACGATCGTCGGCGCCATCGTCAGCGTCGCCGCCGCCAGGTCGCGCAGGTCGTCGTCGCTTCGATCGCCCGCTTGGCCGATCAGGACGATCCGCCGCCCGCCGGGCAGCTGGTTGACGACGTCGGCGAGCGCCAGCATCCCGTGCGGGTTGTGCGCATAGTCGACGACGACGGTGCAGCCGCCGATCTCGAAGACGTTGAGCCGCCCCGGGTTGTCCTCGTGCGTGCTCCGGAACGCCATGATCCCTTCCCGCATCGCGCCGACCGGCAGCCCGAGCGCGTCCGCGACGCCGATCGCGCACAGCGCGTTCGCGACGTTGTGCCGCGCCGCGCCGCCGAACGCGATCGGCACCTCGTCGACCGTCGCGACGGCCGTCCGCGCCACGCCGCCCGTCGCCTGGCCGCCCGCGTCGATCAGCACGAGCGTACCGCCGTCGAGCACGACCGCCCGCCCGCCGCGTGCCAGCGACGCCGCCACGACGTCGTTTTGCGGGTCCAGGCTGAACCACGTCGTGGGCGCCGACCCAGGCGCGCGCACCGCGCCCCCGGCGCCCCCGGCGCCCTCGGCAGCCTCGGCGCCCGCGACCAGCACCGCATCGTCCGCGTTCAGCACGAGCCGCCCCGCCCCGCGGGCGACGATTCGCTTCACGTCCGCCAGCTCCGCGACGGTGCCGATGCCGAAGTCGCCCAGGTGGTCGGCGGCGACGTTCGTGATCGCGGCGACGTCCGACCTCGTGACCGCCAGCCCGCGCCGCAGCATGCCGCCGCGCGCGCACTCCAGGATCGCGATCTCCGTGCGGGGATCGCGCAACGCAAGCCGCGCGCCGCCCGGCCCCGACCAATCCCCCTCGTCCAGCACATCGTCGCCCACCCGCACCCAGTCCGTCGTGCTGACGCCCGCCACCCGCCCGGCCGCGCGCGCGATCGCCGCCACGAGCCGCACGGTGGTCGACTTGCCGTTCGTGCCCGTGACCAACGCGATCGGGATGTCGTGCACGATCGGCCACGGCACTGTGTCAGCCGGCGGGATCGCGTC
>JBDTSC010000192.1:0-7380 GCA_039931375.1 Ardenticatenales bacterium | reverse complement strand
GTACGGCAGGCGCATCAGGTGCAGCACGACGTCGCGGAAGCGAAGGCCGAACGCGGTCCGCGGCGCGAACGACGAGGCGAATTTGGCCGCCGATTGTTGCTTCTGCTCGAGGAACGGCTTCATGCGCGCCTGGTAGCGCTCGAACGCCATGGCATGATCGCCGCCGGCACGGCCCAGCTCTCCCGCCAGCACGTAGGCTTCCGCCATCGCCAGGCCGGTGCCCTCGCCGGCCAGGAGCGAGACGCACGCCGCGGCGTCGCCGATCAGGGCGGTGCGGCCCTTGTGCCAGCGTGGCATGCGGATCTGGCTGACGCGATCGAAGTAAATGCCCGTCACATCGTCCAGCCGCTCGAGGATGCGCGGGCACTCCCAGCCGATGTCGGCGAACACGGCGCGCAGCGCGGCCCGGCGCTCGTCGTCGTCGGTGGGCGTCCCACCGACCAGGTACTCGTTGCGGAACACGAACAGGAACAGCGTCTTGTCGTCGCGCATCGCAAACCGCGACACCTGCCGCCCCGGCGCCCCGTGGCTGACGTACACCAGCTCGTCGCGCGGCCGGTAGCCCTGAAGCTCGAACGCGGCGACGTGGTAGCCCATCGTGACCTCGAACGCGGCGTCCGCCCCGAACACGAGATCCCGGACGCGCGAGTGCAGCCCGTCCGCGCCGACGACGAGATCGACGTCCCGCGCGGCGGCGTGATCGAAGCGGAGGTGGACGCGGCTCCCATCGTCCTCGATCCCGGCGATCGAGTCGCCAAAGATCGTCTCGACCCGGTCCTCGATCGCGCCGTAGATCGTGGCTGCCAGGTCGGAACGCCGCACGCTCGTGAAGCGGCCGCCCGTCATCCGGGTGAGCACGTCCGCCGCGAACCCGCTTGCCTTGCGGCCGTGCCGGTCCACGAAGCGGACCTCACCGACCTGATAGCCAAGCGCGCGGATCGGCCCGATCAGCCCCATCTTCTCCGCGACGTCGTAGCCGACGCCCCAGAAGTCGATCACATACCCGCCGCTCCGCAGCCGCGGCGCCTCCTCGACCAGGAGCACGTCGTGGCCGCTCGCGGACAGCCAGTACGCCAGCGTCGGCCCGGCGATGCCGGCGCCGTTGATCGCGATCTTCATCGTGCACTCCAGCCTACATCGTCTCCCACAACGCCCGTATCGGCACCGCATATAGCCGCTCGCCAAACGGTACGCACGCCTCGCCGTCGTACAACACCACACCGGCGGAAAACCGCTCGCCCGCGGCGTCGGCGAGCTTGCGCAAACCTCTAAAGTCGGAGGACGTGACCGTCGCGCCGAGCTTCACCTCAACCCCGGCAACGTGACGCGCGCCGTGCTCGATGACGATGTCTACCTCCGCGCCATCCTTGTCGCGGAAATGGAAGAAGCGCACCTCTTGGTCGCGCCAACTCGCCTGGCGCCGGAGCTCTTGGAACACAAAGGTCTCCAGCACCTGCCCGTACACTGAGCGGTCCTCGAGCAACGCGGCGGCGTCCAGCCCGAGCAACGCACAGGCAATCCCTGTATCACCCACATGCAGCTTGGGGGTCTTGATAAGGCGGCTCAGGCGATTCGTGTGCCACGGCGGCAGCTCTTCGACGAGGAAAACCCGCTCGAGAAGCGTCACATACTCGCGGATGGTGGGGCGGCTGAGCTGAAAGGGGCTCCCGAGGTCGGCAATGTTGAGGAGGCGGGCCGTCTGACCCGCCGCTAACGCCAACAGCCGAGGAAGCGCATCGAGCGACCGAATTCGGGCCAGGTCCCGTACGTCCCGCTGCACGATCGTCTCGATGTAGTCCCGATACCAGGCCGAGCGGCGCCGAGGCAGCGCACGAACCAGCGCGGCCGGATAACCGCCGCCGGCCACCCGATTGGCGAGATCGACGCCCAATCGTGCGTGCGTACCGGTTCGGAACGAGGCGGAGAACAGCGTGTCGAGCATTGTTGCATCGCGGCCAGCCATCTCGCATTGGGCCAACGGGTGAAGCCTCTGGATCGCCATGCGCCCGGCCAAGGAGTCAGACAGCGCCGGCACGAGCAGCACGTTGGCGGACCCGGTGAGAAGAAAGCGACCCGGCGCACGGTCGCGGTCCACCACCGTCTTGAGGGTGGAGAAGAGCGCGGGCGCCCGTTGCACCTCGTCCAGGATCGACCGTGGCGGCAGGTTGGCGACGAAGCCGATCGGATCCGAAACGGCGGCGGCGAGAATAACCTCATCGTCCAAGGAGTAGTAGGCATAGCCGCGCGGCTCGCCGGCCACCCGCGCGAGCGTGGTCTTGCCGCACTGGCGAGGCCCATGCAGCAGGACGACCGGACTGTCCGCCAAGGCCTCAAGCAGCGGAGCCTCTGCGAACCGGGGGTAAGTCAGCGGCGCAATCATCGCAACCTACTGTAGGGGAGGCGCTCGGCCAATCGCAAGTTTCAGTGCCGGCCAATCGAAAGGAATGGGCACTCGGCCGAGTCGTTGAACACCGGTTCCTTGAAGACAAAGCTGTTGGCGATGCGGACGATTCGGCCGCTGTAGAGGTCCGCATCCACCCATTCGCCGGTCTCCATGAGGGTGGTCCGCAGCATACCGATGTCGATCACGTCGCCCTTGATGCCGCCCAACTGAACACGATCGCCCGGATTGTAGAATCCCCCAAAGGCGATGGCCACCCACCCCGTGGTCACAACGCGCTTCCTTGAGGACGAGCCCTCTCCCCCGCCGCCGCAATGGCCGCCCTGCCGATGCCCCGCAACATCCCCCCGAACACCAGTTGGTGGACCGGGTAGAGTGCGTACCAGTAGGCGCGCCCGAACAGGCCAACCGGGTCGAAGATCGCGGTTTGGCGGATCGTCGCCGACGCGCCGCTCCCCGTGACCTCGAACTCGAGCCATGCCCGTCCGGGCAGCTTCATCTCGGCGATGAGGCGCACGAGCCGGCCGGGCTCGAGCGCCTCGACGCGCCAGAAGTCGACGGTGTCGCCGACCCGCAGGGTCGTCGGCGACGGCCGTCCGCGCCGCATCCCAACGCCGCCGACCAGCATGTCCAGGATGCCCCGCAAGCGCCACAGCCCGTTCCACGCGTACCAGCCCGTGTCGCCGCCGATCCGCTGGACCGCGGCGAACGCGGCGGCCGGCGGCGCCGCGACGAGCAGCGTCCGCGAGTCCACCAGCCGCGACCCGAACCGCACGCCGCCCCACGTCGGCTGCGCGCCGGACGACGAGACGGCGTCGGACCAACGCGTCGCCGCGAACTGGCGATCTTCGCGGGCCAGAGCGCGGCGGACGGCCTCCTCGACCCCGATCGGGCGTACGGAGAAGGTGCGGAGCGCGGCGTCGTCGCGGACCACCGTGGAGTGGATGATGCTCTGGATCAGCTTTCGTCCGATGCGGGCATACAGCGGCGTGACCAGCCCAAGCCACAGGCTGGACACGAACGGCGTCAGCACCGGCACCGAGATCATCCGCAGGTGCAGTCCGCGCTGGCGCGCGTACGTGCGCATGATGTCCGCGTAGGACATGCGGTCGGCGCCGCCGATCTCGTAGATCCGACACTCGGTGTCCGGCAGCGTCAGCGCCTCCACCAGGTAGGCCAACACGTCGTCGATCGCGATCGGTTGCGCGGGGACGTTGACCCAGCGCGGTGTGATCATGATCGGCAACCGCTCGACCAGCGCCCGGATCATCTCGAACGAGAGGCTGCCGGAGCCGATGACGACGGATGCCCGCAGCTCGAGGACCGGCACGCCGGACGCCCGCAGCACGCTGCCGACCTCGTGGCGGCTGCGCAGGTGGGGCGACAGCTCCTCATCGCTCCTGCCCAGCCCGCCCAGGTAGATGATCCGCCGAACGCCGGCCGCCTTGGCCGCAGCGCCGAAGTTTAGCGCCCCCTGCCGGTCCGTCTCTTCGAACGAGCCGGAGGAGCCCATCGAGTGGACCAGGTAGTACGCCGCTTCGACGCCCTGCAGCGCGGCGTCGAGGCTTGCCGGATCCAGAACATCGCCGGCGACGACCTGCGTATGCGGGCCGACCTTGTCCGCGAGCGACTCAGGGCGGCGGGCCAAGCAGCGCACGCGGTGGCCCTGGGCCTCCAACGCCGCCAGCAGGCGCCCGCCGACGTAGCCGGTGGCGCCGGTGAGGAGGATTAGCGTAGCCTACTTCCCCTCATCCAGCTTGCCCCTCATCCAGCCTGCCCTTCATCCAGCCTGTGCCCCTCATCCAGCTTGCCCCTCATCCAAGAGCCCCGGCACCGCCACGATCTCGATCCGCCCCGTCTGGACGTCGATCGCGTGGATCACGTCGCCGATCATCGGCACGAGGACCTGGCGTTCGCCGCGGACAACAAGGATGTCGCCGGCGCCGGCGTTCATCAGGTCGACCACACGTCCCACCGGCGCGCCGTCCGTCGTGACGACCGACGCGCCGATGAGCTCGTGCGGGTAGTAGCTGTCCTCGTCGTCCAGCGGGACGACGTCGGCGGCCGGGACGTAGATCGTCCGGCCGCGCAGCGCCGCAGCGCCGTCGCGCTCGGTCACATCACCAAAGCGCACGAGCAGGCGGCGGTCGTGCGTGCGAACGGTCGCGATCGTCGCCGGCGCGGGCCCATCGCCGCGCGCCGGGTCGTCACCGCCCAGGTACACCGTCGCCCCCGGATGGAAGCGCTCCTCCGGAAAGTCGGTCAGCACCTCGACCTGGACCTCGCCGTTGAGCCCGTGCGGACGGCGGATCGCGCCGACGGCGACGTACTCCGGCGGCGTCGTCAATCGACGATCTCGAGCCGCCAGCGCTCGCCGTCCGCCGCCGCCGCGAGCAGCGCCCGCACCGCGGTGGCCACGCGGCCGTCGCGGCCGATGACGCGGCCCATGTCCTCGGGATCGACCTTGAGCCGGACGTAGTTCGTCCGGCCCTTGGAGAACGAGGACACCTCGATGGCGTCCGGCTTTTCAGCCAAGCTGGTGGCGATCGTGCGAACGAGCTCGGTCATGTCAGCGCCCATTTCAGCCCGCCTGACCGAGGCGCTCCCGGATCTCCTCGACCGCCTTCGCCCCGATGCCCGCCAGCGCCAGCAGCGCGTCGTCGCCCTCGGCGACCTTGGCCGTCAGCTCGGCCGGCGTGTCGATGCCGGCCTCGATCAGCGCGTGCTCGACGCGGGTCGAGAGGCCAAGCGCGGCAAGGCCGCTCGTCGACGGCGCATCCGCGGCCGGCGCGGCGTCGTCGTCGCCGGACACGGCGTCCGCGACGGCATGGGCCGCGTCGGCGACCGCTTCGGCGACGGCATGGGTCGCCTTCTTGGCGGTATCGGCGACGCTCTCGACCACCGGCTCCGCCGCTTCGGCGACAGCGTGGGCGGCCTTCTTGGTGGTCTCGACCACATCCTCGATCACCGGCTCGGCAGCCGCGGCCACCGTGTGGGCGACCTTCTTCGTCGTCTCGACGACATCGTCGATCACGGGCTCGGCGACCTCGGCGGCCTTGTGCGCCGCCTTCTTGGTGGCCTCGACCGCGCCCTCGACCATCGGCTCAACCGCGTCGACGGCGCCGGCGACGGCGTCCTTGGCGCGCTCGACGATCGACTCGTCGGCCGCCGGCAGATCGGCCACCGCGGCGGCCTTGGGCTCGGTGGCCTTGCCCTTAGGCTTGGCGGGGGTGGCCTGCGGCGCCACGACGCGCGGCGTGGCCACGCTGTCGATCTCGGCGCCGCCGCGGACGGCCTTGAGCTTATCGGCCAGGTTCAGCTTGTTGAAGAACCGCTCGACCGGGCCGCTGGGCTGGGCGCCGACGCTCAGCCAGTGCAGGGCGCGCGCCTCGTGGATCACGACGGTCGGCGGGTCCGTGCGGGGGTCGTAGTGCCCGATGTTCTCGATGAACCGGCCATCGCGCGGTGAGCGCTGGTCGGCCACGACGATCCGGTACGTGGGCTTCTTCTTGGCGCCAACGCGGCGCAGGCGAATGCGAACCATGTGTGTGCTCCTCCCTAGATCCCGAGGCCGGGCGGCAGCTTCATTTTGCCGCTCGACAGTTGCTTCATCATCGTCTGCATGGACTTGAAGTTGCGCAGGAGGTCGTTGACCTCCGGTACGCTCGTGCCGCTGCCGGATGCGATCCGGCGGCGGCGGCTGGCGTTGAGGACGTCGGGCTTGCGACGTTCGCGGGGCGTCATGGAAAGGATGATCGCCTCGACGCGCCGCAGCGCACCGTCGTCCACCTCGGCCGGCAGCTGCTTCATCGCCTTCCCGATGCCCGGGATGAGGCCCATGATCTCGCGCAAGGGGCCCATGCGCTGGATCTGCTGCATCTGGGTCAGGAAGTCCTGCAGGTCGAGCTGGCCCTTCTTGAGCTTGCGCCCCAGCCGCTCGGCCTCCGCCTCGTCGACGGTCTCGGCCGCCCGCTCCAGGAGCGTGGCCAGATCGCCGCGCCCCAGGATCCGACCGGCCAAGCGCTCCGGCTCGAAGACCTCGAGCGCTGTCGCCTTCTCCCCGACGCCGATGAACTTGATCGGCACGCCCGTCACGGCGCGCACCGAGAGCGCCGCGCCGCCGCGCGCGTCACCGTCCACCTTGGAGAGCACGAGGCCCGTCAAGGCCAGCCGCTCGTGGAAGGCCGCGGCGACGTTCACCGCCTCCTGCCCCGTCATCGCGTCGATGACGAGCAGCGTTTCGGACGGCTTGACGCGCTTGTGGATCTCCGCCAGCTCGTCCATCAGCTCTGCGTCGATCTGCAGCCGCCCGCTCGTGTCGACGATCACGACGTCAAACGCCCCCCGCACCGCCGAGGCGACGCCGCGCTGGGCGATATCCGGCGGCGCCGGCTGGGCGCCCTCGCTGTACACCGCGATGTCCAACTGCTTGCCGAGCGCCTGCAGCTGCTCGATGGCGGCCGGCCGCCGCGTGTCGCACGCGACCAACAAGGGCCGCTTGCCGCGCTTGCGCAGCATCAACGCCAGTTTGGCGGCGGTGGTCGTCTTGCCCGAGCCCTGCAGGCCCGCCATGAGGATCACCGGCGGATCCCCACGTCCGATCTCCAGCGGCGCGGACGTCCCGAGCGTGGCCACGAGCTCGTCGTAGACGATCGTCACGACCTGCTGGGCCGGCGTGAGCGACCGCATCACCTCCGCCCCGACTGCCCGCTCCTTGACGCGCCCGACCAGTTCCTTGACGACGCCGAAGTGCACGTCCGCGTCCAACAGCGCCAGCCGCAGCTCGCGCATCGCGCGATCCACGTCCGCATCGGTGAGCACGCCCTTGCGGGCGAGGTCACCGAAGAGCGCTTCGAGCTTGTCCTGCAACGCGTTGAACATGGACCATCAACAACAATGCGCCGACGTCCGGGCAGGCCAAGCCCGCCCGACGAACGGCGTCGGAGGTTCGAGGGCGGGGATGATAGCGGGGGTGGGGG
>JBDTSC010000191.1:0-7385 GCA_039931375.1 Ardenticatenales bacterium | reverse complement strand
GCGTCCGCCGTCACCCAAACCGCGGCGCTGCTCTCGGTGGCCGGCCTGTACGAGGAGAGCGGCCACCCGGCGGCGGCATACGTCGTCATCCGACGGGCACAGGACGATCTGCCGCCGTCGGCCGGCCTCGCCCGCCGCGCCGGCGAGTTGGCGCTGGCCCTCGGCGACGCCGCATCCGCCGTCCAGCAGCTCTCGATGGCCGTCGCGCTGGACGCCGAGGACACGCCGACAATGTGCGCCCTCGCCGCCGCCCACACCCGGCTCGGGCAGCACGACGCGGCCTTGGCCGCCCTGCGGGCCGCCGCCGAACGCAGCCCGGGCGACGCCGATCTCTGGCTGGCCACCGCCCGCGCCGCCGACGCCGCGGGCGATGAGCCGTCCGCCGCTGACGCGCTCGCCCGCGCCGCATCGGCCGCGCCCGATCGGCCGGACGTCCACATCGCCGGCGCCGCCTCGGCCATAGCGCGCGGCGACATCGACGCCGCCCGCGCCGCGTACGAACGAGCGGCCGCGCACGACCCTTCCGATCCGCGCCTCGTCCTGCCCCTCGTCGACCTCTGCCTCGACGAGGCGCCGGACCGCGCGATCGCCCTGCTCGAACCGCTGCCGCCGCAGGCGGATGTTCTGACGCGCCGCGCCCACCTGTACGGCCGCCGCGGCGACTGGCCGGCGGCCGTCGACGCCCTCGCCGCCGCGCGCGCCCTGCCCTCCAGCGCCGAAGATCTCGACCTCGCGATCCTGCATGCGCAGGCGCTCCTCAACGCCGGCCGGCCAGGCGACGCCGCCGCGGCCCTTGAGACCGCTGCGCCGCGCTTCGCGCCGCGTCCGGCGGCCGTCGACGCCGTGCTCGGCAGCGCGTACCTCGCGATCGGCCGCGACCGTGACGCGCTCGTCGCGCTGAGCGGGGCCGCCGCCGCCGGTGCGTTGGACGCGCAATCCCTCGTTGCTTACAGCCGCCTGGCCTGTCGCCTTGGCGCGCACGATGAAGCGATCCGCGCAGCGGAGGCCGCGCTGGTGAGCGACGGCGCCCTGCCCGCCGCCCCCGCCGCCCACGCGGACGCTCTGGCGGCGGCCGGCCGGCTCGAAGCCGCCGCGCACGCCGCGCAGGCCGCGCTCGGTCTCGCCCCGGACGCCCCGGAGGCCTATCTGCGACTCGCCCGCCTGGCCGGCGCGATCGGCCGTGGGGACGCCGGAGTCGCCGCCCTCGAGGCCGGCGCCGCGCGCCTGCCCGATGCGGCGGCGCTCCACCACGCCCTCGGCCGCGCACGCGCCGCCGCGGGCGATGCCGCCGCCGCCCGCGCCAGCTTTGCGCGCGCCGCGGCCCTCGCGCCGCACGACGCCGATGTGCAGCGCGACCTCGCCGCAAGCCTCGCCGACGAGGACCCGTCCGGCGCGTTGGACGCGCTGGAACGCGTCGTCGTCGCCGCGCCGTCCGATCCCGAGGCGTTCCGCGCGAAGGCGGGCCTCGAGGCCGCCGCCGGCGACCGCGCCGCCGCCCGCGCCTCGCTCCGGCGCGCCAGCGAGCTGGCGCCCGACCGCCCGGACCTCCACGTCGCCCACGGCCTGGCCTGCCTGGCCCAAGGGGATCTCGTCGCCGCCGCCTCGGCGCTGGACGACGCGCACCGGCTCGCGCCGCACGATCCGGACGTGCACGCCGCGCGCGGTGCGCTGCACGAGGCCGCCGGGCGCGTGCCGGCCGCGCTGGACAGCTACGAAACCGCCGCCCGCCTGGCCCCACACCGCGCCGCCGCGTGGTCCGCCGTCGGGCGCCTGCGCCTGGACCGCGACGACGTCGCCGGCGCGCTGACCGCCCTGGCCGAAGCCGTCCGCCTGGACGACGGCGACGCGGCGACGCATCGCGCGCTGGCGATCGCCCTCGAGCGCGTCGAGCAGCCGGCCGACGCCGCGCGGCACTGGGACCGGGCGCGCCGGCTGGCTCCCGAGGATCCGAACGCCCTGATCGGCCTTGGCCGCGCCCGCCTCGAAGCGGGCGACGCCCACGGCGCGGTGGCGGTGCTGCACCAGGCGCTGCCGGCGCTGGAGAAAAGCGCGCCGCTCCACGCCGTGCTGGCGCAAGCGCTACTGGCTGCGCAGCGGCTCGACGAGGCCAGGGTGCACGCCGACCGGGCCACCACGCTCGACCCGCGTGCCGCCGAGGCATGGCGGGCCGCCGCGATGATCCATCGCGCCGCGGGCGAGCTGGCCGCCGCGCGCGACGCCCAGGCCAACACCGCCCGCCTGGCGCCCACGCTCGATGCCCTCGTCGACCTCGCCGCGCTGGACGATCGGCTGGACGATCTCGCCGCGGCGACGGCCAGCTGGCGGCGTGTGCTCGAAATGGATCCGGAGCACGCGCACGCGGCCCTTCGCTTCGGGCAGTGCGTCGCGGCAAACGGCTGGCGGCTCGATCTGGCCATCCCCGCGCCCGCGCCGGCCATCGACGCGCCGGACGCCGCGTACGCGGAGACGATGCTCCTGCGCGGCCGCGCGCGCCTGGACGGCGCGGATGCAGCCGCGGCGGAGCGTGCGCTGGCCGTCGTGCGCGGCCGGGCCGGGCAGGTCGGCGCGGCGCTCGAGGCCGCGCATGCGGCGGTGGCGATCGACGCATCCGCCGACAGCCTCCTCGTGCGGGCCTGGGCGCAGCTGGCGGACGGGGATCCCGCGGCGGCGCTGGCGGACGTCCGCCTGGCCGCCGGTCGCGGCGAGGACGGCGCGCGCCTCCACGCCCTCGCCGCCCGGGCGAACGCCGCGGCGGGCGACGCCGAAACAGCCGCCGAGTCCCTTTTGGCCGCGATCGACCGCGCGCCGGCCGAAGCCGAGCTGCCGTGCCGGCTGGCCGAGCTGCAGCTCGCCGCCGGCGACCGCTCCGCCGCCGCCGCCACGCTTCGCTCCGCCAGCGCCATCGCGACGGACGAGCCGACGGAACGCCGCCTGGCCGCCCTGGCCCTCGCGGCGGGCGCGCCGGAGATCGCGTGCAGCGTGCTCGAAGCGCGTGCGGCCGCGAACGCCAGCGATCCCGCGCCGCTCCCGCTCCTGGCCGAGGCCCGCCGCCGGATCGGCGACATGCCGGGCGCGCGGGAAACGCTCGAGCGCGCGGTCCACTATGCCCCCGATCGCCCCGACATGCAGGCCCAGTTGGGCGATCTGCTGGCCGAGCTGGACGACCTGGATGGAGCGAGGGTTCGCTACGGCAGGGCGATCGCGCTCCAGCCGTACCACGCGCCGTGGCGCCTGGCGGATGCCGCCGCGCTCGAACGCCTGGGCCGCCGCGATGAGGCGCGCGCCGCGCTCGTCGACGCGCTGACGTTCGCGCCGAAGGCGGTCGAAGTGCGGCTGCGCCTGGCGACACTCCACCTCGAGGACGGCGCCGCCAAGGCTGCGCACGACGTCCTCGAGCCGATCCGCGCCGCAACACCGGACGACGCGCGCGTGCACCACCAGCTCGGGCTGGCGGCGCGGGCGATGGGCAACGTCGAGGCGGCCGCCGCTGCGTTCGACACCGCGGCGCGGCTCGCGCCGACGGACCCACGGCCGTTCGTCGCCCTGGGGGATCTCCACCGGTCGCAGGGTGAGCTGGACGACGCGATCCAGGCCTACGAGCAGGCCGTCGCGATCGCGCCGCGCAGCGCCGACACGTACCTGCGGCTGGCGGGCGCGTGCCGCCAGGCCGGCATGGTCGAGCGCGCCCTGCTGATCCACGAGCAGGCCGTGGACCTCGCGCCGGACGACGCGGCGCCCCGCCTGGCGTTCGGCCGCATGTTGGCCGAGCTTGGGCAGTTCGCCCGCGCGGTCGAGGTCCTCGACCCGACGCTCGGCCTGATGGTCGATGGCGACCCGCGCCTGGCGGAGACGCTGAACCTGATCGCCAGCCTGTACGCCCGCCTCGACCAGCACGAGCGGGCGCGGCCGTACCTCGAGCAGGCGCACGCGCTGCAGCCGAACGAGCCGTCGGGCACGCGGCTGCGGGCGAACCAGTTCGTCGCGCTCTTTTCCCGCAGCCGCACCCGGCACGCGAACGGTGCGCCGCGCGACGGCGCCAACTAGGAGCGAGCGCGATGATGCTGCCTCTGGTCCAAAGCTGCGCCGGCACGGTGCGCCACCTCACCACCCGTCGGCGCGCCGCATCGGCCGTGCCGCGGCCGACCGCCGCCGCCCTGATCGTCACGAGCCGCCACCGCTTGTGGCAGCGCTACGGCCCGGAAGGGATCTTCGCGATCGAGGACGGCGTCCGCGCGCTGACGGCCGCCATGGACCGGCGGGGCCTGACCGGCACGCTGGTGTACGCCGACGGCAGCCCGCTCCTGACCGCCCTGGGCGTGCTGCCCGCCGCGCCGAGCGAGCCGGACGGCGTCGCGCGCGTCGTGCGCGACGTGGCGCGGCGGATGGTCTGGACCGAGGAGGCGGCCCGCTTCGTCCTGATCCTGGGCGATGACGGCATCGTCCCGTTCCACCGCCTGCCGAACCCGACGGACGACGACGACGCGGTCGTGCTGTCCGATCACCCGTACGGCCTCGACACGCCGGCGGGCGACGGCGGATCGCCGCGCGGCCCGCGGGCGGACGAGCCGTCGTCGTTCGGAGCGCGGTCGCTCGACGCGGCCTCGCTCGCTCCATCCCGCGCCGTCGGCCGCATGCCGGACGCCAGCCTGCCGGCGCTGCTGGCCGCGCTGGCCGCCGCCGCCGCGGCGCACGATCGCCTGGCCGAAGGCGCACCGCTCTTGCTGAGCGACGGGGCGTTCGGCTACTCCGCGTCCGTTTGGAAGCGCGCCGCGCGCGGCGCGTTCAGCGCCGTGGGCGAACCACAGAACCTGCGGCTCTCCCCGCCGCTCTCCTTCCAGGACCGCCCGCAGCCCGGGCCGAACGGCCCGCGGTATCGCTATTACAACCTCCACGGCCTGTCGGACGGCCCGGACTGGTACGGCCAGGTCGATCCGACGTTCCCCGCCGGCTATGAGCACTACCCGGTCGCGCTGCGCCCGGTCGACATCGACCCCGCCCCCGGCGCCGTCGTCTTCGCGGAAGCATGCCACGGCGCGCCGACGCGCGTCGGTTCGCCCGGCGGGGCGATGGCGATGGCCCATCTGGCGGGCGGCTGCCTGGCGTACGTCGGCGCGACGGGCGTGGCGTACGGCGGCCTCGACGGCGGCCTGGTCGCGGCCGACCTGCTGGCGCATCGCTTCTGGCGCGCGCTGCTCGGCGGCCTGCCCGCCGGGGAGGCGTTGGCCGTCGCCAAGGCCGCCCTGATCGGCGAGGGGCTGGCGCGACAGCGCTACCTGGACGCCGAGGACGTGAAGGCGATCCATAACTTTGTCCTCTACGGTGATCCGAGCCTCGTGCACGCGCCAAGCCGTGAGGCGGCGCGCATGGACGGGGCCGGCGCCGCTGCGGAGATGTTCGGACCGGCAGCGACGGTGGGGTTGCTGCCGGTCCGGCCACCGCTTTACGATGCGTACGGCGGCCCGCCGTACGGCGAATCCCCCGCATCGCCCTACGAAAGGCCGCACGGTGCATCGAGCGCCCGCTCGGCCGACTCGAGCGCCCGCGTCGCCGTGGACCGCCTGAAGCACGACGATACCCGCCCGGCATGGCGCACCGCCGGCGGCCGCTGCCCGGACGGTTCGCTGGCGTGCGCGCTCTCGCCCGCCGCGCTGATCGACTCCGTCCGGCGGAGCGTCGCGCGGCGCCTGCCGGCGTTCGCGGAGGGCGATGTCCGCATCGACCTCCATCCGGTGTGCGCGCCGCCGCACCAAGCCCATGGCCCGCACGACGGCAACGGCAACGGCGACGGCGACGGCGATCCGGAGGACGGCGCGCGGCGCGGCATGATCGTCACGCTGGCGCGGAGCATCCCGACGGCGGCGGGCCCGGACTGCCGCTCCGTCCTGCACGTCACCGTCGACGGCGAGGGCGCGATCCGCCGCCTCGCCGTCTCGCGCTAGCCGCGCGCGTGATCGCGTCCCGGACCGCTTCGATCGCCCGCACCTGGCCGCGCGCATGCGGCGGCCGGATCGTCGTCGTCGGCGTTGGCGGCGCCGGCGTCGCGACGTTGGCATGGCTGGCGGACGCCGGCGGCGTCGATACCGATCTCGTGGCCATCGACACGTCCGCGGCGGCCTTGGACGCGCTGCCCGAGAACGGCGGCCCGCTGTGGCGGCCCGCCGTGCCGACGCGGATCCTCCTGCCCCGGCCGCCGCGCGCCGAAGCGTCACCCGAAGCGCACGCCAACGCCGTCGACGCGATCGCGTCGGTGCTCGCGTACGCGCTGCGCGGAGCGGACATGGTATTCGTCGTCGGCGGTCTCGCGGGCGCGACGGGCGGCGGCGCGGCGCCCGCGATCGGCGCGCTGGCCCGCGCCGGCGGGGCGCTGACGGTCGGCTTCGGCCTTGCGCCGTTCTCGTTCGAGCCGGCGGCGCGGCACATCGCCGCCGCCGCCGCGGAGGCGGCGATGGTGGCGGCCGGCGACGCCGTCGTCGTGCTCGATGGCGATCTGGCCCTCGGGATCGTCGGCGGCGACGTGCCGCTGGAGTGGGCGGCCACGGCGGCCCGCGAGGTCGTCCGGCAGACCGTCATCGGCGTCTCGGACTTCGCCGACCGCGGCGGCTGCATCCAGGTCGGCCACGCGGACCTGGCGCGGCTCCTGCGCGACGGCGGCCGGTCCTGCGTCTCGATCGGCAGCGGCGCGGCGGCGCTGGGCGGTGCGGCCCCGGGATCGGGCGCAGTCGCAGGCGCTAGCGATGGCGCGCCCGGGCCGGCGGAGCTGGCCGTGGCCGCCGCGCTGGAGGGCCCGTTCGCGGACCGAGACGGGTTGGCCGGGGCCGCGCGCGTGCTGTGCCAGATCACAGGCGGCGCCGACCTCGCGCTGGCGGATGTCGATGCGGCGATCGCCCGCCTGACGGGCGCGATCGGACCGGCGTGCGACCTGCAGATCGGCGTGCTGACGCACGCGCTGCTGCCGGGCACGGCCCGCGCCACGGTGATCGGCGCGGCGGTCGCTCCGACGTCGTGCGCGGGCGTGCTGGCCTTCCCGAGCGCGCCGGCGATCGGCCGGACGATGCGGCCGGTCGAAGACGCCGCGGCGGCGGACGCCGCGGACATTGCGGTCGCCGCGGACGCCGCGGACGGCATCGGCATGGCGCGCGAGCGGCCGGTACGGGCGTGGGCGGCGGCGGGGTAGCGTAGGGCGGACGGGGCGCGGTGGAGCGGCGGCGGCGGCGTGGATCGGTATTCGTCGAGGTGACGGCATGTCCCAGCGGAATCGTGCGCTCTGTTCCAGTGTCCTCGTCGCGTTCGCGTTGTGCGGCTGCGCCCGGCGTCGCCCGACGGACGAGACGACGTATCCGACGGCGCTGTCGGCGGACGGCACGGCGGACGGCACGGCGGACGGC
>JBDTSC010000190.1:0-7419 GCA_039931375.1 Ardenticatenales bacterium | reverse complement strand
CGACCTCGTCGTAGCGCACGAGACCGGGCAGGATCGGCAGGCCGGCGGCGTCGGCGGAAGTCCAGCCGTCGGGCCGCAGGGCGTGGCTGCGCAGGTCGTATATCGCCCCGGCGCCGGCCTTCCAGCTGCCGTTCGTTTGCGGGTACGACGCGTACAGCTCGTACAGCGTGCAGGCGTCCCGGTCGAGCATGAGCACGTGGCGGTCGCCGTCCGCGTTCGGGCCGCCCTCGATCGGCGCGTCGCCCGGGACGGGATATGGGCCGGGATCGCTCTCGTCCGCATACTGAAACGTCACCGGCACCTTTTTCTGATCGCCCCCGACCACGATGAACGGGATGCCGATCGGCCCGCCGTTCCACAGGCCGCTGCCGAAATCCGCCTTCAGCTTGGCGTCCGCGCCGATCGCCTTGACCCACGTGTCCGAGCTGCGGTGCACGGGCAGGTGGTCGACGGGCGTGTTCCAGATGCTGTCGGCCGGGAACATCGGGCAGCCGGCGATCGACGGGGGCGCGGCCATCACCGGCGTGGCCGGACGGGCGAGGGCGGCGGCGACGGACACGGCAACGGACATGGCGACGGACATGGCGACGGACAGCGGGGCGGTCATCGCGGCGGTTACGATTGGCGCGGCGTGATGGCCGCCGCGCTCTTCGTTCGGGTGCGCGAGTCGGGTGGCGGATCGATCGGCAGCGGGTGGATTCGGGCGCATCGGCGGCTCCTTGGGCGTCGGAGTGGATAATAGGGGGACGGCGCGCGATCGTCACCGCGGCGGCCGCTACGGCGAGGACCGAACATGCCCGCCTCCAACCCTGCGTTCCTGGACACGCTCTTCGGCGCCCGCGACATCGACATCGCCCGCGGCGCGCTGTTCGACCGCGCGCCGGGCCCGGCCTCGCCCGACCCCGCCTTCGATCGCGCCGCCGGCATGCTCCTCGGCCTTGCGATCGGCGACGCGCTCGGCCATCCGCTGGTGCGCGTGCCGCCCGGTCTGCGCGCCGCGCGGTTCGGCGAGATGCGTGACTTCGCCCCGACCGAGCACGGCGGGGACGCGGCGCACGGCCTGCCCTCCTCTATCACGCAGCTCGCGATCTGGACGCTGGACGATCTGACCGCCGCCGGCCGCTTCCGCCCCAAACGCGTTGTGGATCGTTGGTGCGAGCACCCACTGTTCGGCGCGGGCGTGACGGTCCGCGACGCCCTGCGGGACGCCCGCAGCGGCGTGCCGTGGCATCGCTGCGGCCGCAAATCCGCCGGCGCCGGCCCGGCTGCCCGCGTCGCACCGCTCCTCCTGCCGCATCGGGCCGAGGGCGATGCCGGCCTGTGGGCCGACGTCGCGCTCGGGACGATGGCGACGCACAACGACTCGGCCGCGCTGGCCTCCGCGCTCGGGGTCGCGGCGCTGCTGCACGGCTGCCTGACGCTCGCGCCGCCGGGCGCGTCGACGGCCGCAGCGACGATCCCATCGGCCGCGTGGTGGGCCGACACGTTCATCGCCGTCGCGCGGGACGTCGAGATCGAGCCGTTCTACAAAGTGCCGCGCCCCGGGGAGGAGCCGTGGCGCGGCCGGCTCTGGGAGCGCGTCGCGGCCACCGTACCCGACGCCCTCGCGACGGACCTGGGCGTGGCGGACGCCGCCGCCCGGTGGGGCAGCGGCGAGTACGCGCTCGAGGCGATCCCGATCGCCCTGCTCATCCTGGCCCGCCACGCCGCCGACCCCGAGGCGGCCCTCCTGCGCGCCGCGAACGACACGGACGCTGCCGATGTCGTCGGCGCGATCGTGGGGGCGTGCGTCGGGGCGCTGCACGGCGCCGCCGCGCTGCCGGCGCGGTGGCGCGACGGGCTCACCGGGCGGACCGGGGCGGCTGACGATGGGCACGTGTTCGCGTCGATCGATGCGGCGCGGGCGCGGTGGGGCGAATCGGCCGTGGCGTGAAAGGGCGCACTCGGTGCGCCGCGCCCGCCGCCGCCTCAGCCCGTCGGCTTCGCCGCGTCCGCCGCCGTGTGGGCCTCGAGCTGCTTGCCCCACTCCTCGTCGCCGACGATGTCGAAGACGCGGAACGACTCGGCGTACTCCATCGCCTGGATCTGCGGGTCGTCCGGGTGCGCTTCCTTGGCCTGCTTGGTCGTGCCGGCGGCCCACTCGCGGATCCGATCGCCGAGGTCGGTCCAGGTGCCGAGCTGGCTCGGGTGCGCCTGGAGCGCCGCGATCTTACGGTCGATCGTGCCGGTGATGTCCGAGTACACGGTGCCGTCGCCGAAGCCGAAGACGTACAGCTTGTGGACCTTGTGGGCCCGCAGGCCCTCGCCGGCCAGCTCCTCGAAGACGTGCGGCTGGCCCGATGCGGGGAACACGGCGTCGACGGCGGACTGTGCGGCCGCGCGGTGGTCCGGGTGGTTCACCCAGCCGTTGGCGGTGAAGACCAGGTAGGGATCGCCAGCGATGACGACCTCGGGCCGGAAGCGGCGGATCTCGCGGACGAGCCGCTTGCGCAGGCCCATCGTGGCCTCGAGCATGCCGTCCGGCTCGCGCAGGAACACGACCTCGGTCACGCCGACGGCCGCCGCCGCGGCGCGCTGCTCGGGTTCGCGGATCTGGATTGCCCGTGCCCGCGTCATGCCCTCTTCGGCGATGCCGACGTCGCCGCTCGTGCACAGCACGTAGCACACTTGGCAGCCGGCGTTCACCCAGCGGGCGATCGTGCCGGAACAGCTGAAGTCGGCGTCGTCCGGGTGGGCGACGATGACCATGGCGCGGGACGGGACGAACGTGTCGTACACAAGGAGGCTCCTAACGGGTAATTTGTTGCGCGCGCAATTATGCGCTCGTGCCCCGGCCCTTGCCAAAGCCCATGCCAGCGCCCGCGCCCACGCAAAAGGCCGACCGCCCGAAGGCAGCCGGCCCTTTGCCGTGCGAGGAGCACAATCGACCACGTCCCGAGGTGGAGGCCTCGTCATCGACGCCCCGAGGAGAGGGGGGACTCGCCGGGGGGATCGGCGGGCGTCGATGTGACAGCAGTGTACCCTGTCCAAAGCGCGCTTGCCGGTCGCCCATCCGACAACAAGCCTACGCTTGTCCGACGGGCTGGCTGACGCGCTGGCCGACGGCGCTGGCCGACACGCTGGCCGACGGGAAGGCCGACGGGAAGACGGGGCAGCGTCTGACCTTGCCCGCCCTACTCCAAGTCGCCGCCCGATCCCGGCCCTGGGTCGTGAGGCAGCGAACCGTACGGCGCGCGGAAGTACGCGAACGGGGTCGCCAGCCGGAAGTTCGAGACGCGCGCGGTGTAGATGTCGGCGTGGCGTTCGAGTTGGCGGGCCAGGTAGCTCTTGTCCGCGCCGGTGCGCATCGTCGGGCCCCAGCGCACGTTGCCGATCTGCTCCGCGGCGTGCGCCAGCGGGTCGATCGTGGCATCGAGCGCAACGATCCGTGCGCGCAGCGCCTTGAGCTCGGCTTCGCGCGCCGCGATGGCCGGCGGCGCCGCCGCCTCGTCGCCGCTCGTGCGACGGCCGAGGCTGCCGAGCGTTGCGGCGGGCAGGCCGGCCGCGGCGCGTGCATCCTGCAGCCGAAGGCGGAGCACGGAGAGCTCGTGTTCGAGGCGTTCCTTCTGGGCCACGCGGCCCATCAAGGTTCGCTGATCGGACCGAAACGCGGACAGCGCCACGATCTCGTCCTCGAGCTCGCGCAGGATCAGCGCGGTGCGCCAGCGGCGGACCGCCTTGGAGACCGTGACGTCGCCGTACATGTGGTCGCCGATGTAGAGGATGTCGCTGCCGTCCAGCCCGAGGTGCCGCTCGACCATCGCGGCGTGGCCGCCCACGTACACGCCGTCCGAGGTGATGCCGCTCGGGCAGGTGCGCAGCAGGCCGTCCTCCGTCACGACCTCGAAGATCGGGAGGCGATCGTTGCCGAAGAACTCTGGCTTGCGGGCCGAGACGATGACCAGCCGAAACAGATCGCGCCACGTCGTGCCCGCGGGCAGGAAGCGATCGAAGGCGTACGCCATCATGAACCGGGTGTACGCGAAGTCGCTGTTCGTGATCAGCACGAGCGCGTGGCCGGCCAGCTGTTGCTCGCGCAGCGTCATCGGCACGGCGGGATCGAGCTCGACGTAGCGCTCGGGGTGCGCCATGATCTCCGCCTTCAGCTCGCCCTCGATGTGGGCCCGGTCGAGCGCGCCGCGCACGGCGTCGTACAGCTCGACGAAGCCCATCACCTCCGGCAGCAGCCGCGCATCGAGCAGCTCCGTGGCCTGGGCGAACATGACGCCCTCGGAGATCGAGAACAGCGTGTCCAGCAGCCGATAGCGCGCGTCGCCCGGCGAGACGACGGTGCGGGCGTACAGGCGGTTCTTCTCGATGGTCGAGAGGCGGCGCAGGCCGTGCGAGGCGTGCTTGACGTAGCCGAACCGGTTCGCCTTGATCAGGTTGCCCAGCTCGCGATCGACCATCAGGCCGCGGATCACGACGCTCGGGTCGAAGCGCAGATGCTCGACCGGCCAGCCGCGGGCGATCAGCTTGCGCTGCATGTGCTCGTACGCGGCGCGCTCCCAGGCCTCGACGTTGTAGTGGACCAGCGTGTAGTCCATGTCGTAGCCGATCGCCCGGATCTTGCGCAGGTTCAGCGTGCGGTTGCAGAACACCCGCCGCTCGACGCTCGGCAGGCCGATCGCCCCGTCAAGGGCGTCCGGCGCCGTCCCGTCGAGCGGCGTAGCGGGCAGCTCGATTTCGGATTCGTTCATCGGCCATATGATATCCGATGTTGGCCCTCCCTCCGTCCCGCTAGCGGTTCCCCCAGTACGCGCTCGCCGGGCACGGGATCAGGCGGGCGATCGTGACGTAGATGTTCCGCAGCTCGTCGATCGTCGGCGAGAGGAAGACGCGGTTCGGGTCGGCGGTCAGTTCGTGGAGCGCCGCCGTGTCCACGTCCGCGCCCAGGCCGACGGCGAAGACCAGCACGCCCGCCGCGCGCAAGCGGCCGGCGACCTGCGCGGGAAGTTCAGGGCGGTCGACCTGCAGGCCGTCCGTCAGGACGATGACGACCGGCGTGCGGTCGAGCGTCCGCGCCGGGTCGGCCAGCAGTTGTTCGGCGATCGCCAGACCGGTGTCGATCCGCGTGCCGGGCGACGTCGTGATCGCCATGATCGCCGCCTCGACGGCCGCGGCGTCGCCGCTGAGCGGGCTGACCAGCGTCGCGGCCGCGCTGAACGTCACGACGCCGACATGGTCGTCCGGCAGGTCCATCGTCTGCACGAAGCCGACGGCGGCGTCCTTGGCGGCGGCGATCTTGGCGCCGGTCATGCTGACGGAGGCGTCCAGGACCAGCACGACGTCCGCCTTGGCCAGCGACGGATCGCAGTGCTCGCGCAGCAGGATGGGCAGGTAGATCGAGCCCGGGGTGTTGGTGGGCGTGACGGTCGGGTCGACGGGGGTGTCCGTGGGCGTCGGTGTGTCCGTTGGCGGCACCGGCGTGTCCGTCGGCGGCGGCCCGTCGGGCGTCGGCGTATCCGTTGGGATCTCGGGCGTGTCCGTCGGCACGGGCGTGAAGGTCGGGGGCACGAACTCCGCGCCGCAGTCGGCGCACAGCGCCTCGAGATCGCCCAGGCTGGCGACATCGCGGTAGTAGGCTAGGTAGGTCGCGAAGTTGTAGTCGAAGTTCGGCCCGTGGGCCGAGACCGCGTTGGACGCGTGCAGCCGGGTGAACGGGATGATCGAACCCGGCACCCCAAGGCTCTCCTTGGACGTCTTGCTGCCGGTGGCGATCTCGTACCAGTAGACGCCTTCCTCGCCGAGCGTCGTCTCGGACGGCGCCCGCTCCACGCCGTACGACGTGGAGGCGATGCCCGATGCCCCGGCGCCGCACGCCAGGCCGCCGAGGGCGCTCTCGCCGTGCCGGATCGCGTTCGCGTCGTCAAAGCGCTCGGGGTCCGTGCCGACGTCGAAGCCCGTGTCCGATCGCGTGCCGTACAACACGTCGCCGAAGCCGAGGGCGTTCTCCGGCACCTGGTAGGTGAACGTCTCTTTGGAACGGTTGGGGGTCGGGATGCCCTGGTGCACGACGGTGGCCGTGACGGTGGCAAAGACCTTATTGACCCATTGCGTGTTCATGTCCCAATACCGATCGCGCAGCGCGATCGCGATGCCGCCGTCGCCGGTTACCAGCAGGTCGGTGAGCATCGGCTGCGGCGCGTGCAGCCGGTCGCCGCGGTCCTTGGGCAGGTCGGCCAGCGCGTCGGACCACGGGCCCCACGTCACGGTCGAGCCCGCAAGGCGGCGCAGGACGATGCGATCGCGGGTGTACTTCAGCGGGAAGCTCGCGACCTCCGTCATGTCGCTGCCGTCGGGCAGCGAGCGGTAGATCTTGGCCACGAACGCGGCGCCTGGCCCGCGCGCGTTGACCAGGCCGTGGTACACGTAGCCGCCCGCGATGTCGAGCGCGAACGGCCGGGCGTCGCGGGCCCACGACTCGTTGAGCGCACCATGCGGGAACGAGCCGATCAGGGCGCCGGTTGTGACGTCATAGCGGTAGATCAAGCGGTCGTTGAGGTTGACGACGAACAGCTCCGTGCCGTCGTCGCTCAGGTCGAGATCGCCCAGCGCCACCTTGCCGACGTTGCGCGCCTGGTTGGCGTCGTGGTCGAATGACCCGTCCGTGAACGTGCCGTTGCGCTGCCGCGTCCCGGCGTTCGGCACGACCGCGAACGTCGAGACGTCGCCCGTGGCCAGGTCGATCTTGTAGATGCCGCCCGGTCCTTCGGGTCCGTACGGCAAGCCGCGCTTGTGGTACGTGGACGCGTACAGCGTTCGTCGTCCGGCGTCGTACGCGAGGCCCCACACGGCGCCCGTCTGTTGGAACGTCGTCAACGCGTAGTGCTCGTTGTCATCCGGCGTGTCCTTGAACAGGATGATCGAGGGCGCACCTGGGTTCGGCCGCTGGTTCGTCCCGTTCTGGGCGCGATAGGAGGCCACCGCGTAGAACGGCTGCCCCGTCGCGCACAGCGCTTCGAAGTCGGGCAGATCGGCTGGCGCCATGGACGATAGGAGCGCGGCGATCGCCGGCGCGGCGACGGCGGCGGACAGGATCAGCAACAACGACTTCGGAAGGCGCATCCGCATCGGTCGACCTCGCTTCGTGCTTTCGGGCAACCCGGCCTTCGTTCCGTGCCTCGTTCCGAGCCTTGGTTCCGTGCCTTCGTTCCCATCGCGTGGGTATGACGAAGTCCGCCAGGGCCGGCGTTCGTGGCGCGCGGCGGCGTCCCCACACCGCGGCGCGGCGCATAGCATAGTCCCAAACGGCGCAGCGCGATAGGGCCGATCGTCAGCGAGTGGTCAGCGAATTGGGACGATCGAGGGGGCTTCGCGCCACGGTCGCCCAGGGCTGGCTAGCCTTGGCCGCCGGACCGGCGTTACTGTACGCGTCGA
>JBDTSC010000189.1:0-7453 GCA_039931375.1 Ardenticatenales bacterium | reverse complement strand
GAACCAGCGCACGGCGGCCTCGGCGTCGAAGGCGGCCAGGATGTTGCGGACGGTCGGTCGCGGGCCACCGTTGAAGTCGTCGACGCCCACGCGGACGTGCGTGACGTTGCACCGGCCGCCGCCGCTCACAAGGATCTTGGCGCCGATCTTGGCCGCGCCGTCCAGCACGACGATCCGCGCCTCGACGCCCAGCTCGACGCCCAGCTCGACGGCTCGCTCGGCGGCGAAGATCGCCGTCGCCAGACCGGCGGCGCCGGCGCCGACGATGGCGATGTCGGCTCGGTCGGGGGGGGCGGTGCCGAGGCGGTCGTTCTCGTCTTCTGGGACGACAACGTGCGTGGGCGCGACGGGCGAGTTGGGTCGGGGCATCGTGGGGTGCCATGATAGCGGGATGGACCGGCGGGGCGGTCACGGCGGGCCGGCGTCGCGCGTACTGCCTGGCGGTGGAACGAACCACGCATGGCGCGTGTCCGAACGCACCGCCGGGTTGAGACGAGGTGATCGGATGATCGCAATGCCGGAGCCCCGCGTGCCGGGATGCCCCATCGTCGGCGGCGCGGCCTCGCTCCGCGCCCTTTGCGCGCTCCTCTTCGCCCTCACCACGGCGGCCGCCGCTCCGCGCTTCCGGGTCGCCGCGGCCGCGACGGCGGACGATGCTCCGCGCGCGCCCCGCCTCCTGTCGACGGGCCAGGCCTTCGGCTACGTCGGCGACCGCGGCGTGCGGGCGGACGGCAACGGCGACGACGGCGACCTCGTGCGCGGGCGGGCCGCCGACTGGTCGTACGCGGACGTCGTCACGCCGACGACGCAGGCCGAGAACCTCGTCGTCGACCGCAACACCGGGCGGATGTGGCTGCGGCGGCCGCGCCTGTTGGATGGAGCGGACGGCCAAGGGGTGCGCGGCACCGTCCGGTTCGACCAGCCGATGGCGTGGCAGCAGGCGCTCGACGCGGCGCGGGACCTGGTGTACGGCGGCTTTGACGATTGGCGGCTGCCGAACATCAACGAGCTCGAGACCGTCGTCGACTTCAGCCACCAGGCGTTCGCACTCGATCCGATCGTCTTCGGCACGCCCCGCGAGGGCGAGAGCACGTACGTCTGGTCGACGACGACGAACCCGCTCGACGCGCACGAAGCGTTTTACCTGAACAGCTTCGACGGGCATATCTTCCCGTGGGACAAGACCTGGACGTTCGCCGTCCGGCCGGTCCGATCGACGGCGGTCGGCGATCCCGTGGCCGTGTTCGCGACGGGCCAGCGCCTGAGCTACCACGGCAACGATGGCGCCGCCGGCCTCGGCGGTCCGGACGACGCGGACGATGGCGCCCTCGGCCTCGGGCTGGCCAGGGACTACGCGTACGGCGACGACGGCGTGATCGACTCGGCCCCCGAAAACGTCGTCCTCGACCGCGCCACGGAGCTGGAGTGGCTCCGCAACCCGCGCCTCGTGAGCGGCGGCGGCGCAGAGCGCGGCAACGTCGATCTGCGTGGCGCGATGGACTGGCAGAACGCCGTCGCACGCTGCCGCGACCTCGCGTACGCCGGGCACGACGATTGGCGCCTGCCGAACAGCCGCGAGCTGTGGTCCATCGCCCGCGCCGGCGATCCGGCGGGGCTGTTCGACCCCGCCGCGTTCCCCGGCGCCCCGGTCTCGACGGACCCGGAGCGCCCGCTCGTGTGGTGGTCGTCGACAACGACGGCGGGCGACCATCCGTCCGCGCCCGCGGCGGACCGGGCGTGGTTCCTCAGCACGGCCGCGCCCGCGTACCGGCACCACGAGGGCCCCGAGTTCCAGCCGCCCAAGAGCCGCCCCGGCTACGCGCGCTGCGTCCGCGACGCCGTGCCCGACATCGTCCCGACCGACTGGCGCCCGGCCGTGCGGTCCGCCGCGGATTGGACGGCGCTGTCCGTGGCCGTCGATCGCCCGGACGTCTGGCGCGAGGGCAAGTGGCTGGCCGCCGCGTCGCCGGACGCCGCGGCGCCGTTCGACATCGCCTTCCAGGACGCCAACCGCTTTCCGCTGCACCTTGAGTTCCTGCGCACCGTCTTCCCGGACCGCTACGGCGGGCTGGACATCACGGAGTACACGGCCATCACCGCCCACCGCGCCACCCGCCGCCTGTTGGCGGGCGGTCTGCGCTCGTTCAGCGCGCCGGACGGCACGCCCGTGTACGGCTTCGACGTCTACACGGCGGACGGCGAACGCGATGAGCTGCTCACGCTGGACGAGACGCTCGAACTGTACCGCCGTCTGGCCCGCGCCTTCCGCCGCCGCCCGTTCGTCTACGCCCCGACGCAGCCGGACGCGATCGCGCTGGCGCGCACGTGGCGCCATCCCGGCCTGCCGATCGGCCAACCGAGCGCCCCGCCGCCGTCCGACTTCGAGGCCTACACGCGCGGCATCGCCTACGGCACCGTCCGCCGCCTCACGGTCGATGCGCTGGCCGGCGCCGTGGCGGACGGGCAGCTGTCGTGGCAGGACATCGTCGTCCTCGACCGCGCCCCGACGGACATCGACGTCGTCGTCGCCGGTGTGGTCACGGGCGCGCGGCAGGGGCCGCTGTCGCACCTCAACGTGCGGCTCGGGCGGCGCGGGACGCCGAACGCGTTCGTCCGCGACGCACCGAGCGCGTTCGGCGCCGTCGACGGCCAGCTGATCCGCCTCGAGGTGGACGCGGCCGGCTACCGCATCGTGCCGGGCGTCTCGATCGCCGAGGCGACGGCGTGGTGGGCGGCGCACCGGCCGCCGCCCGTGGCCGTCGCTGCGCCCGATGTCGAGTACGACGGGCTCGACGGGCTGGATGCGATCGCGGCGGGCGACGTCGTCACGGACGCGCTGCGCAGCGCGACGCGGCGCTTCGGGGGCAAGGCTGCGAACCTGGCGCGGCTGTACACGTTCCTGCCGGACGAGCACGAGGTGCCCGGATTCGGGATCCCGTTCCACGCCTACGCCGCGTACGTCGCCGCCAACCGCATGGCCGATCCGCGCATCCCCGGCGGCCCGACGTTGTCCTACGCCGAGGTGCTGACGGCCCTGCACGCCGACGCGCGCTTCAACGCGGACCCGGCCTACCGCGCGCCGCTGCTCGCGGCCGTCCACGATGCGATCGACAAGGACGGGGACGTCGATCCGGCGCTCGTCACCGCGCTGGCCGGTCGGATCGACGCCGTGTTCGGCGCCACAACGATGGTCCGCTTCCGCTCGTCGTCCAACGCGGAGGACGGCCTGGCCTTCAACGGCGCCGGCCTGTACGACTCGACCAGCGTCTGCGCCGCCGACTCGCTGGACGCGGACAAGGACGGCCCGTCGCGCTGCGACCCGGCGCAGCCCAAGGAGCGGACGATCGAGCGCGGCCTGCGCACGGTGTTCGCCAGCCTGTGGAACCCGCGCGCCTGGTCCGAGCGGGGGTATTACAGCATCGACCCGGACCGCGTGGCGATGGCGATCCTGGTCACGCCCGCGTTCCCGGACGAGCGCGCGAACGGCGTCGCGTTCACGGGCGATCCGAGCCGGCCCGAGCTGCGCGGCGAGATGGTCGTGAACGCCCAGGACGGCGACGCGAGCGTCGTGCTGCCCGAGAGCGGCGATCTCCCGGAGCGCGACGTGATCCTGTTCGAGGGGGGCGACATCGGCGCGGGCGCCGGCATCGGCCGCGTAACCGGCATCCGCCGCGTGCAGTCGTCCAGCCGCGTCCCGCCCGGCACGCACGTGCTGTCGGACGACGAGCTGCGCCGGCTCGGCGGGCTGCTGCTCCTGGCGCGCGCGAACCTGCCCGTCGACACGGCCGGCTACGATCCGGCCGACGTTCAGCTGGACGTCGAGTGGAAGATCCGCCGCGGCGACGACGCGCTGCTGATCAAGCAGATCCGCCCGTTCGTGGCCGCCGCGCTCACGCCGCCCCCGTCCGATCTGCACGTCCTCGTCCCCGAACCGCTCCAGCTGTGCACGATGTGGCGCCCGTCCTCGCCCCCGCTGGCGGAGTACGCCGCCAATCGCGTCCAAGACCTCGTCGCCGGCGACGCGACGATCCCGCTGACCGCCACCGCGGCGGCGACATCGACCCAGACGATCTTCGGCGGCCTGGCGGACGGCCGCGACGGCGCGCCCGCCGAGCCCGAAGGGCCGGGCGTGATCGTGCGCACGGCGGACGCGGGCCGGCCGGGGTATGCCCAGGTGGTCCTGCGCCGTCGCTACGCCCTCGGCGCCGATCGCTACGAGGCCCGCCTCTACCTCGCCGACGTCCGCACGGACCAGCCGTACGTCGTCCGCTTGGACGGCGACGCGCTCACCGCGGGCAACGCCGTCCTCACGCTGGCCAAGCTCAGCGACGATCCCGACCAGACCACCGAGCAGATCCTGGGCCCGTGCGGCCTGCCCGTCCTGCCGCGCCAACGCTACGACCTCCGCCTGGCCGACGGCGCCCGCGTGACGCTCGTGCTCCGCAAAGGACGCGGCTTCTTCAGCTACAAGTGGGCGACGCTGATCGGCGCGACCGTCGACGGCCCGGCCGGGCGCGCCGAGGTGCGCGATCTGCGCCGCCTGGTGTACAGCGCGATGCGGCACAACTGGTCGGAGCGCCTGATGGCCGTGTTCGACGGGCCGCTCGGCGGCGGCGCGGGGCAGCCGGGGGGCGGCGACGACGCGATCCACGGCATCGAGATCGCGCAGGACGGGACGAACCCCGGGGACGGGACGTACACGGCGGTGTACCTCGACGCGGCGCTGCAGCCGCTGCGGACGGTGGCGGTGGTCGAGGTTCGTGTGACGGATCTGGCCGTGGAGGGGGGCGAGTATCGGATCGCGCTGCCGTGGGGTGCGCGTTGACCGCGGCCCGACCCTAGGGCCATCATCCCGGCCGTCGCCGACCTCGCTGCACCGACCTGGCCGCACCGACCTCGCCGCACCGACCTCGCCACTTCGCCCCTCCGCCCATCAGGAGCCCGCCCATGGCCGCCGCCCCGCGCCCGCTCGTCCGCTTGCCGCTCGCGGTCGTTGTCCCGTTGGCCATGCTGGGCGCGCTGGGGGCGCGGATGCCCGCCGCCCACAGTGCTGTCACCCCCAAGGCCGTGGCCCGCGTCGCCGAATCGCGGGCGCAGGTCTACCTCCCGCTCGTCGGCAACTTCACCCTCGACCAGCTGCCCACCCCCGTCGCGCCCCCGCCCGGCCCGTCGCCGACGGCGCGCGCGACCACCGGCGGCGTTGCGACCGCGACCGGCACCGCCCCCGCCTCGCCGCCGCCGACGACGCCGCGCCCGACCGCGACGCGGCCCTCGGGCGGTTCCGGCGGCGGGCAGTGGGCGAACTTCACGCTGAGCCGCGAGGTGACGGCGCTCGCGTACGACGCCTCGGCCGATCGGCTGTGGGCCGGTACGACGTCGGGCCTCGTGGCGTGGGACGTCAAGGCCCGCACGAGCGTGAAGGCCACGGTCGCCGACGGGTTGCTGAGCAACACGATCACGGCCGTCGCCGTCGACGCGCAACATCGAGTCTGGGTGGGCCACGATTCCGGCGTCAGCATGTCCGAAGACGGCGCCCACTGGCGGGCGCTCCGCGACGAGGACGCGCTCGTCGACGCCCACGTGGACGCCATCGCGGGCGACAAAGACGGCGGCACGTGGTTCGGCACGACGACGGGGCTCGTCCACCGCACCCCGGACGACGCGTACGAGCGCGTCGATGCGCCGGACGAAGCGGCGTTTTCCGCCATCCCGTGCGCGCTGGCGGACGGCGCGGGCAACGTCTGGTTCGGCACGGACGGCCAGGGCTTGATCGAACACTCCGCGACCGGCGAGTGGCAGGTGCTCACCGAAGCCGACGGGCTGCCCGACAGCGCTGTCTTCAGCCTTGGCCTGGACGGCACCGGCCGGCTTGTGGCCGGCACCGGCGCCGGCCTGGCGCGGCGCGAGCCGAGCGGCGCGTGGACGGTGTTTGCCACGTGGCGCGGCGCGTCCGGCGCGAACGCGGTCGGACGCGTCGATGCCCTGGCCGTCGCCGCCTCGGGCGACGTCTGGCTGACGGCGCAGGAGCGAACGCTGCGCCTGCCGGCCGGCGCGCGCGAGGTGGTGGAGAACAGCCAAGAGCTCCTCACGGCCGCCACGGCCCTCACGGCCACGCCGGATGGGGCGGTGTGGTTCGGCTTCGAGGCCAAGCTGGCGCGCCGCGCAGCGGACGGCGCGTGGACCGACTGGCTGACCGCCGACGCCCTGCCGGCCGCCGAGGTGAGTGCGATCGCCGCGGGCGCGAGCGGCCGGACCTGGTTCGGGACGGCGAACGGCGTCGCGGGCTGGGCGCCGGCCGACGGTTGGCGCCAGATCGTCTCGTCCGCCGATGGCTGGGGGGGCGACGGTATGGCCGTCGGCGCGGACGGCCACGCCTGGGTCGTGGGCGGCGACGGGCTGATCGAGGTCGATCCGTCCGGCGAGCAGCGGCTGCACCACGTCGATGCCGCGCTGCCGTTCGCGCGCAGCCACGTCGCGTCCATCGATCCCGATGGGCGGCCGTGGATCGGCATCGACACGGGCACGAGCGCCGGGCCGAACGTCGGGTGGCGGGAGGCGGATGGTCGGTGGCAGTCCGCCATGCTGTCCAGCGGGCTGAACGGCCGGCGCTTCCCGTACATCGGGGCGATCGCGTTCGAGCGCGACGGCGCGCTGTGGGTCGGGTCGCTGTCCGGCGTGCTACGGCGCGATGCCGACGGCACGACGACGGGCTTCACGACGCGCACCGGCCTGTTCTCCGACCTCGTGAAGTGCATCGAGGTGGACGCCGCCGGCCGCGTTTGGGTCGGCACGCTCGGGGACTACAACTTCGACAGCCTGCAGTGGGAGGACGGCGGCCTGCAGGTCTACGACCACGGCACGTGGACGCGCTACACCAAGGCCAACGGCCTGGTCGCGAACGGCGACGTCAACGCCATCACCTTCGACGACCAGGGCGGCGCGTGGGTCGCCACGAAGGACGGCCTGAGCCACCGCGACGGCGCCGGCCGGTGGACCAGCCACACGAAAGCGGACGGCCTGCCGGGCGGCGCGGTGCTCGACGTGGCGGTCGCGGCGAACGGCGACGTCTGGGCCGTGATCGCCGCCGCGGGCGCGGAGCCGGCCGCTACGAGCGTCGCCCGTCTGGCGAAGGGCGGCGGCTGGCAGACGGTCGCGATCGGCGCCGGGCCGACGGGCGACGGCACGATCCGTTCCGTCTCGGCCGACCCGACCGGCGGCGTCGTCTTCGGGGGCTCGAACCACGTGGTCTGGCGCGCCGCGGACAACACCCAGCGCGCCGCGTTCACGGGCGTCGACCTCGTCGGCGTGCGCGCGGCCGCGGTGGACGCCGCGGGCAACGCGTACTTCGGTGGGCCGGGCGGCCTCGCCAGACGGATGGCGGCGGGAACGTGGCGCATGTGGACCCGCGCCGAGGGCCTGCCGGACGGCGAGGTGCGGGCGATCCAGGTCGACG
>JBDTSC010000188.1:0-7455 GCA_039931375.1 Ardenticatenales bacterium | reverse complement strand
GTCGATCGGACGGGCGCGGCCGTCGAAGCGGGACTCGATGAGCACCGCGAGCCACGGCCCGAGCGTGATGTGGCCGAGGCCGAGGCGGTAGGTCTGCGCGGCCGCGACATAATCAGCGGAAAGCGGTTGGAAGAACGGCTCGTAGTCCTGCACGAAGTAGAGGCGCGTGCCGATGTCCGGCGCCCACGCCGCGACGGCGGCCGTCGTCCAGCCCGTGGCGATCGCGACGTCGGCCGGCCCGAGGTCGCGGCCGAGCCGGATCGTGGCGGGCGAGGGCGGGAAGTGCGCGCCGATGTAACGCTCCGCCTCCCGCTCCGAGATCCGCTGCATGAGCGGGCCGCGGTCGATGTGGACCGCGACGTCGTGGCCGGCGTCGCACAGCGCGGCGACCATGCGGAAGATCGACGTGTGCCCGCCCGAGCCCGGCGGCGGCTCGGGGACGAGAACCTTGATCGTGAGCCGGTCCGCGGCACCGCGGCGCGGGGCGTCGCTCGGCGCGGCGGCCGCGGCGCCCGGGCGGACGGCCTCGCGCTCGCTCGTCGACGCGCGATCGACGCGGACGGCGCTCGCCCGTCCACCGACACGCCGCACCGGAGGCGCTGGCGACGCGCCATGCGCCGCTTCGTCATTGGCGCTGAAATTCGATCGCCCGCTCTCCATTACCTTCATCAGCGTCTGGACGAACGCCCCCGCCTGGGCATGCGTCGTGCGCTCCGCCGCCACCCAGCGGGCCGCGGCGCCGCCGATCGCCTCGCGGCGGGCGGCGTCGACGACGAGGGATTCGAGTGCCGCCTCCCACTCGTCGACGGTGGTGGCGAGGAGGCCGAGCGGTGTGGAGGGGGGGGAGTCGGGGCGGAACGAGCGAGGCGGAACGTCTTCCACGTCCCCGCCCCAGATCCCGCGCCCGCCGCCGCGCCCGTCGACGCCACCGTCACGTGCGTCGACGCCGTCGACGCCGGCGAACCGTTCGCCCGCCTCGTCGCCGCGTGCACCGGACAGAGCATCCGCGAACGCCTGCGTCGCGCTGGCCACCGTCGGCCGGCCGCAGGCGGCGGCCTCGAGCCACTTCAGCTCGCTCTTGCATTGGCAGAACAGGTTGTCGACCTCGAGCGGCGCGACGTTGATGTCGAAGCCCGCGAGCAGCGCCGGCAGGTCGCGCCAGCCCACGCTTTCGAGAGACATGACACGGTCCAGAAAGGGCGACCAGCCGTCGTCCAGCGCCAGCGGGCCGATGATCTGGAGGCGCACGTGCGGATGACGGCCCATGACGCGCCGCAGCGCCGGCCCGCACGCCGCGCTGAAGTCGCGGTCGTGCGTCCGCGTCCCGCTGGCGTAACCGACGACGATCGGGTCGTCGCCGCCGTGATGGACTGTCCCCCGCGGATCGTGCGCCGACCGCGCCGCCGCCATCGCGGCCGCGCGCGCGGACAGCCGCAGCAGCTCGTCGTCGAGGCAGTTGCGGCTGATCAGGGCCGGCCGCCCGGCGCGCTCGACGCGGGCGGCCAGCGCGGCCGTCGGGACGATCGCGGCGTCGCAGGCCAGCAGCGTGCGGCGGTAGCGGCGGACGCCCTGGTGGTAGAGCGCCTGCTCGGCGGGCGTCAGCGCCTGCACGCCGTGGTGCCAGCGCGTCGACTCCGGCTCGAAGACGAGGTCGTCCACATCAAAGAGCACGATGCCGCCGCCGTCCCGGGTGCGGTCGATCAGCGCCTGCACCGCGCCGTCCCACGCCACGCGGTGCAGCAGGACGATCGGCCAACGCGGCGCCTCGGCCGCCAGCGCGGCGTCGATGCGCGGCGCGACGCGCGCCGGCACGCCGGCCAGCTCGAGCTGCTCGGCGTGGTGGAACGCGCGGTAGCGCCGCGTCGCGCCCTCGCCGCCGCTGGCGATGAGGACCGGGCCGATGTCGGGGCGGTACAAGAGAGAGGCGGCGCTCACGGCGACGTACTGCGCTCGCCCGGTGTGAAGGCCGCGGCCGGCCGACCCTGGTCGATGTGGTACCAGCGATCGGCGGCCAGCGCCGCTTCGCGGGTCTCCGCGCCGCCCGGCCAGCGGATGCGCACGGCGACGGCGGTGGCGTCGCCCAGGCCGACCAGGACGCGGCGATCGCTGACCGAGAGATAACTGGAGGCGCCGAGGACCTGGGCGGTGATCGCCTTCGTCGACGTAGAGGCGCCGTCGGTCGGCGTCACGGCGACGCGCGCGCCGATCGCGGATCGGTTCGCGCCGGCCGTCGGGTCGCCCTCGAGCCACAAGCCGATCCAGTGGCCCGCCGAGGCGGTCTCGTTCATCGCGACCTGCAGCGGCCCGCCGTTGTTGCCGATGACGACGTCGATGCGCCCGTCGCCGTCGAGGTCGCCGACGGCCAGTCCGCGACTGACCAGGGCGGCCGTGAACGCGTCGCCGGCGGCGGCGGACACGTCGCGGAACCGCCCGCCGCCCACGTCTTCGAGCAGCGTGTTCGGCTGGCCGAACGTGACGTCGTCCAAGAGCGTGGTGACGTTGTCGTAGAGGTGGCCGTTCGCCATCAGGATGTCGGGGTCGCCGTCGGCGTCCGCGTCCGCCAGGGCGACGCCCCACTTCAGGCGGTCGCGCATCGGCGCGCCGATGCCGATCGCGTCGGACGCCTCGTGGAAGAGCAGTTGGCCGGGCGACGGCGGCGGGTCCTGGAGGTACGTGCTGGCCGTCTCGCCCTGGAAGTTCGCGCTGATCAGGTCGGGCCGGCCGTCGCCGTCGATGTCGCCGAGGTCCGTGCCCATGCCGGCCTCCTCGGCGCCCGTGCTCGAGTACGCCACGCCGGCCAGCGCGCCGACGTCCGTGAAGCGGCCGCGGCCGTCGTTCAGCCAAAGCTCGTTGCGATCGAGGTCGTTGGCGACGTAGACATCCGTGTCGCCGTCCAGGTCGATGTCGCCGGCCACGAGCGCGAGGCCGCGGGTCGGGGCGTTCGCGCGGATGCCCGCATCGTCCGATCCGTCCGTGAACGTGCCGTCGCCATTGTTGCGCCAGAGCGTGTCGGGCGCGCCGGGGACCATCTCGGGCGTGCAGTAGACCTGGACGCCGTTCGCGTAGCACGCGATCGCGCTGGCCGGCGTGTAGTCCGCGTAGCGCAGGACCCACAGGTCGAGGTCGCCGTCGCCGTCCGCGTCCAGGAAGGCGGCGCTCGTGCTCCAGCGCCCGTCGTCCGTCAGGCCGGCGCGCGCCGTGACGTCCTCGAAGCGCGTGCCGGTGTTGCGCAGGAGCGTGTCGCCGCCGCCGAAGGCCGTCAGGAACAGGTCGGGCCAGCCGTCGTTGTCGAAGTCGCCGGCGGCGACGCCCATGCCGTAGCCGTTGGAGGGCAGGCCCCACTCGTCCGTGGCGTCGCGGAAGTGCCCGGCGCCGTCGTTCAGGTACAGCCGGTTCCGCGCGTCCGCCGCGCGCGCGGTCTGTCCGACGGCGCCGCTGTTCGTGACGACCAGATCCGGCGCGCCGTCCCGGTTCACGTCGACGAGCGCGACGCCAGGGCCCATGATCTCGGGCATGTACTTGGCGCTCGTGTAGGTCGGCACGTGGCGGAAGTCGCCCAGGCCGAGGCGGGCGGCGGATTCGGTGAAGCGGAGCGAGGTCGTCGCGGTCGTCGCCGTTGTGTCACCCGGCGACGGCTCGACGGTAGGCGATACGGCGCCGTCGTCGGGCGCTGTCGACGCCGACCCGTTGTCCGTCGATGGTTGGCTGGGCAGCGCCACCCCGTCCGTGCCGGGCGACGAGGCGGAGCGCTGGCAGGCCGCCAGCACGAGCCCGAGTCCAAGCCCGACGAGCACGGCGCCGGGCATGCGATTCGCCGTCCGCCCCCCCCTCACGGCGCCGCCGCCTCGACCTTGCCCGCCTCGGCCTGCGCCGCCGCGGCCTTGTCGTCCTCGCCGAGGGCCTCGTAGATCGCGGCCGCGAACTGCCAGAGATCTCGGCGCGTGCTCGCGTCCGCGGCGTCGGCCTCGGGCAGCATGGCCTCGATCGTCGTGCGGGCGGTCGCGTAGTCGCCCGCGTCCCAGGCGGCCTTCAGGGCGGTCGCGCGGGCGGAGAGGCGCAAACGTTGGGCGGTGACGGCGTCGTCGCGGGTGTGGATCGCGGCCACCTGGTCGTAGGCGGCCTTGGCGCCCGCATCGTCCCCCAGGGCCATTCGGGCGCGGCCGAGGGCGTTGTAGGCGGGGAAGTAGTCGGGGTTGAGGGCGGCGGCTTGCTCGAGGACGGCCGCGGCCTGATCGGCCTCGCGCGCGTCCAGGTGGATCATGCCGCGCAGCGTCAGCGCGTCGGCGCTGCGGGCGTTCACGATCGCGTCATGGGCGCGGTCGAGCACGGCCGCCGCATCGTCCAGCTGTCCGAGGCGGGCCAGGGGCAGCGCCGCGGCGTACGCGGCGTCCGGGTCCGTCGGTGCGGCGTCCGACAGCGGCCGGGCGATCGCGGCGGCGTCCGCCCATCGCCCGAGCTTGATGTAGACCTTGGCCAGCGTTGCGCGCTCGGGAGCCGTGAGGGACGGACGGGCGGTGAGCACGGCGGCCAGACCCGTCCAGTCCTCGCGGGCGACGAGGGCGGCTTGGAGGACCGAGCTGACATCGGCGGAGGACGGGTGGGCGGCATGGAGCGCGCGGAGCGTGGCCAGCTGCTCGTCGGACGCCTTGTGGGCGGAGGCCATCGTCCCTTGGAGCGCGGTCAGGGAGGCTCGCTCGGCATCCGTGAGGGGGGTGTCGGGGGCGATCGGAGCGGCGGCGGCGTCTTCGCCCGCCCCAGGCGCGGTCGTCGCCGCGTGATCCGCCGCTGATGGGGACGTCGCCTCCGCGATGGACGACGCGCCGCTGGCAGAACCCGCAGCCCCGCCGGTCGCGCCGCCGTCGTTCGGGCCGCACGCGGCGACGGACGCGGCGAGCATCGTGGCGAGGAGCAGCGCGATCGCCGCCGGCCCGAGCCATCGCCCGAGCCAGCCGAGGACCTCGCCGTACCAGTGCACGCTGTTCTGCGGCTTCAGCACCCAGTGGTTCTCGTCCGGGTAGACCACGAGCCGCGACGGCAGGCCGCGGGCACGGTAGACGTTGTAGATCTCGAGGCCCTGGTTGTACGGCACGCGGTAGTCGCGCTGGCCGTGGACGACGAGCATCGGCGTCTTGAAGCCGGCGGCCTGGCGGAGCGGGTTCCAGCGGTCGAGGCCGGCGACGTTCTCCCAGAGTTCGCCGCCCATCGAGCGCGCGCGGCCTTGCGTGACGTCGCTGGCGAACTGCGTCTGGAAGTCGGACACGCCGGCGTGGTTCACGGCGCACGTGTAGCGGTCCGTCGTGCCGCACAGCCAGCTGACCAGGTAGCCGCCATACGAGCCGCCCGTGATCGCCATGCGCGCCGGGTCGGCGATGCCGCGCTCGATCAGCACGTCCGTCGCGGCCTCGACGTCGCGGCTCGGCTGATCGCCCCAGCGGCCGAGGATCGACTTCGTGAACGCCTCGCCGAAGCCGGTCGAGCCGTGGAAGTTCACGAGCGCGACGACATAACCGGGAGCGGCGAACGCATGCGCGCACCACCGCCATTGCCAGCCGTCGCCGAGCGTGCCGTGCGGGCCGCCGTGGATCATGTGGACCAGCGGCCAGGGTTGAGCGGGCCGCTCGCCCGCGGCCGGGATCGTCGCGCCCGGGGGATAGACGACGAACATCTGGACCGCGTCGCCGTCCGCCCCCGCGAACGTCACGTCCTCGACGGGGCCAAGGGCCAGATCCGCCATGGCGGCGTCCGTGAAGCGGCCGATCCGGTGGACTGTCGAAGCGTCGCCGACCGTGTCGCCGCCCGCGTCGCCGTATCGCGATGCTAGCGACACGGCGCCGCCCGCGAACCACGCCGCGCTCGGCGGCTCCGTCAGCGATGCGTGAGCGCAGAACACGCGCCCGCCGGCCGGCTTCGGCGACGAGAGCGTCCCGTCGCACGCCCGCAGCGTCGGCGTGGCGCCGGACGGGTCCGCGGCGGCCGCGGCCACGGCGGCGGGAATGTCGAGCGTCCAGACGGCGTTCCGCGGTCCGATCTCGGCCGTGAACCACAGCGTCGCCGGCGCGTCCGGGTCGAACGTCCACTCGCCGGGCGAGGCGTCCCAGCCCTCCGTCAGGACGGTGTGCGCGTTCGTCGTTCGGTCGATCGCGACGAGGCGCATCCGGTCCGCGTAGAAGTCGAACTCGCGCTGGAGGCCGTACACCAGCCACCGGCCGTCCGGGGAGAACACGGGTCGATGGGCCTCGCGCTGGTCGTCTGGGGCGGTCGCGCTCGTCTTCGCGTCGCCGTCCGCCCCACCCAGCACGGCGCCGTCGGGCGCGATGAGGCGCGGCGGGGCGAGCGGGGCCGGGTCGGCGGCCGCGGCGGCGAGGTCCGCGGGGACGTCGACGGCGAACGCGCCCCACAAGAGGCGGTCGTACGGCGGATCGGCGCGGCAGGCGTCGAAGGCGATCGTCCGGCCGTCGGGGCTGACGGACACGCCGTTGCCGGGCGGCATCATGTAGAGCCAGCGCTGGAGCGACGGCGTCACGTCGGCCAACGTTCCGGCCTCGACATCGAGCACGAAGACGTGCTGGACGATCCCGTCCGTCAGCCACCGGTCCCAGTAGCGGTAGACGCGGTCCTCGGTGACGTATGCCTTGACGGCATCGTCCTCGCGCGCCTTGTGGCGCTCAGCCGTGCCGGCCAGCGTCGGCGCCTGGGAATACACCGGCGAGACAAAGGCGATCCGGCGGCCGTCCGGGAACCAGACGGGCGTCTGCGCGCCGAGCGGCAGGTCCGTCAGCCGCACGGCCTCGCCGCCGTCGAGCGGCATGAGCCAGAGCTGGTCGACCTCGCCGAAGCGGGCCGGGCCGTCCGCCCGACCGGTGGGCGCGGGGGTCGACGGCGGCGTCGATGTCGACGAGTCCTCGGCGCCGTCTGTGCGAGTGCCGGCGGCCTTGCCCGTGGCGGCCGTGGCGGCCGTGGTGGACTTGGCGGCCTTTGAGGCCGACGAACCCGGCTTGCGGGCGAAGACCAGGCGCGAGCCGTCCGGGCTGACGGCGGGCTGGCTGGAAGACACATCGGCGGATGTCATCGGGCGCACCAACGCGTCGGCGGTTCCCGTCACTGCCACGCGCCACAGCCGCGTCGAGCCGGTGTTTGCGGTCATGTCGTATGTCGTGACCGGGACGATGCACGCCGTGCCGTCCGGCAGCGGGGACGGTGCGCCGACGCGCGGCAGCGACCAGAGGCGGTCGACGGTCATGGGGTCACGGGGCATGGAGACGCCTCTCGCAAGGGGTGGTCGGATGGGGGCGCGGACGTTACCGCGCGGGGGTAGGCGGGTCAAGTGGGCCAAGGGGGATTGCTGTGCGCCGAGTTCGTGGGTCACACTGGCGAGGTGTCGCGAGGGCACGGGGGCAGGAGCGTGCAGAGCCGCAGGGCCTCGGCGGGGGTGGCGGGGCGCCTGAGTTCGTGCGT
>JBDTSC010000187.1:0-7572 GCA_039931375.1 Ardenticatenales bacterium | reverse complement strand
CCGCTCCGTCCACGCGGCCATCCTCGCTTTCGCCCTGATCGCGATCCCCGTGGCGGTCCCGTTCGACCTCCGGGTCACCGGCGCTAGCCACGCGAACGCGACCGTCGACGCGGCCGCATCCATCGCGGCGCCGATGACGATCACGCTCTACAGCGACACGATGGTCTGGTGGACCGAGCCGTGGCTCTTCGTCACGGCGTACGTCACGCATGTCGAGGGCATTCGCGGCGACGGCCGCGGCGGCGAGGTCGGCCGGACGGGCCGTGCGCATGGCCGAGCCGACGGCAGCGGCCAGGTCGTCGCGCGCCTCGATGACGGCGGGGGGCGGTGGCAGGCGTTCCAGCCGTTCGACGTGCTACGCCTCGAAACGGCGACGTACACGGCCACGGTCGGCGCACCGCTCACGGTGCACGTCCCCGAACTGCGCGTCGACGTTGCGGCGGACCGCACGGCCGTCGAAGGCAAGTCCGCACCGGGCGCCCGCGTCGCCATCGCTCTCGATGCACCGCCCGCCGACGTGTTGGCCATCGGGGCGCCGGCGCCCGCCTCGACGATCGTGACCGCTGGCGCTGATGGCCGCTTCCGCATGCCGATGGCCGACGGCGTCCGCGTCGCGCCCGGCCAAGGCGGCTGGGCGACGGTCGTCGACGGCGACGGCAACGCGTTCCGGGCGCGGTTCGCGGCGTTCGCGCTGCGGCTCAAGCTGGCGCAGGGGACGGCGGACGGCTGGCTCACGCCGGCCGACGAACTCACCGTCCTCGATCGCCGCCGCCGCGACAATGGCGGCGTCTACAGCCATCAACTTCGCGGCCAGACGGCGTCGCAGGACGGACGCCGGCGCTTCGACGACCAGCCCAGCGATGCGGCGGCGAGCGGCGTGCCGTTCACGATCACGATCGGCAGCCCAGTCCTTGGCGCGCGCACCCGCACCGGGCTGCTGCCGTCGCCGCTCTCGGTCGACGGCGCCGCGCCAACGGGCGCCGATGGCACGGCGCCGCCTGGCGCCGCCCTCACCATCGAGGTCTTCGCCGCCGACGCCGGAACGGACCGCGCAGTCGGCCGCGACGCCGTCGCCGTTGCACCGCCCATCGCGCGCATCGCAACGATGGCAGGCGGCGACGGCCGCTGGCACGTCGACCTGCCGGCGGCGACGCCGCTCTTGGCGGGCGGCCGCGTCGAGGCGGTGCTCGACCTCGGCGACGGCCTCGAGGCGGCGGCGGTGGGCAGCCGCCCGCGCTTCACGATCGCGGTCGAGGGCGCCCGGTTGGCGGGCGACGGGCTGGCGCCGCGCGGATACGCGCTCACCGCCCGAGCGCCGGACGGCACGGCGCTCTACACCGGCACCTTTAGCGCGGACGCCGACGGACGAGCCGTCCGCGAGGTGATCCCGCGGCTCGAATACCTGTCCCGCGACCGCCGGCTGCAGGCGATCCCGCCGACCGTCCTCATGCGCGGCGGCGCGCTCGAGGTCGACGACGGCGGCGGCGGTGACCCGCTGCGGCTGGCGATCCCGCGCCTGTTGGCCCGCTCGGACGTCGACGCCGACTCGTTCAGCGGCACCGCCCCGCCCGGCGCCGCGCTGGGCGTCGAGGTCGTCGGCGCGTTCGACACCCGGCGGTTCACGGTGCGGGCCGATCCGTTCGGGGCGTGGACGCTGCCGCTCGCCGGCCGGATCGACATCGCCGTCGGCGTCGGGGCGCGCGTGTGGTACACCGATACGAGCGGCCACCGCTTCTACGTCGATACCGCTCCTGTGCACATCGAAGCCGAGCCGGACCGCCGGCATCTCGATGCCGGCCCGACCACCGGCCGGGCGATGCAGGCGGAGATCGTCGATCCGGCCGGACAGCTCGTGGCCACGATGGCGGTCCCGGCCTTCGTGGGTCCCGACGAAGCCAGCAGCATCGCGCTCACCAACACCTACGGCACCTGGCTCGTCGACCGCTTCGGCCAGGAGCCGGCCATGCACGCCGGCGACACGGTCCGCGTGCGCGTCGGCGACGACGAGGCCGAGTGGGTGCTGCCGCCGATCGAGGCCCGCCTCCATCCGGACCTCGATCTCGTCGTCGGCCGCACGGCGCCTGGCGCGCAACTCGAGATCTACGCGGGCGACATCGGCGATCCGCTGACGGTCACCGCCACCGTCACCGCCGACGCGGACGGCTACTTCCGCGCCGACCTTGCGGGCACGATCGACGTGAAGTGGAATGGCGGCGTTGCCATCCGCGGACGGTTCGGTCCGCACACGCTGCTGCGCTACGTCGCTGTGCCCGCGATCACGTACAACATCGACCGCGCCCAGGTCACCGGCTCGCTCGAACCCAACGTCGACGTGCAGGCGACGCTGTCGAACGGCGACACGATCCTCGCCCGCGGCCACGCGATGAGCGACGCTCGCGCCGCGTTCGACATCGACCTGGCCGACGCGGCCGGCGAGCCGGTCATCGCGCGAGCGGGGATGCGCCTCGTCATCGAGGCCCCCGCGGCGCAGCTGTACGCGCGGATGACGCTCGACGTGCCGGACCTCACGCTGGTTGTGGCGGACGACGGCCTCTCGATCGGCGGTGCGCGGCCGCCGCTGGCGCACCTCGACGTGCAGGCGTCGGCGTCGCAGAGTTGGCCGTTCGCCCGCCAATATCCTGCGCTTGAAACACCGATGCTCGACGGCGTCGATCGTTGGCGGGCGACGCTGGGCGCCAAGGCGGCGCCAGGGATCAGTTACCTCGTCATCGCCGATCTTGCCAGCGGCCACCGCGTCACGCGCGACCTCGTCGAGCCGCTCTTCGGCTTCGAGGCGGACGGAAGTCATCTGTGCGGCATCGTGCAGCCCCACAGCCGTGTCCGCCTCGATCTCGTCGCCGCCGACGGCGGTGCGAGCGGCGGGTTCGCGGCCACCGCGAGCCAGAACGGCGTGGTCGACGGCGCCTGGACGAACGCGAACGGCCGCCCTAGCATCGCCCATGCGGGCGCGTCCGTCGTCGGCACCGCCGGCGACCAAGCGATCACCGCGGCGATCGAGGCGATGACGGCGACGCTGGAACTCGCGGGCGGAGGGCTCCGATCGCGGATCCGCGTCAGGGCACCGGAGGGCGCGTACCTATTCGCCAGCGCACCCGCGCGCGACTGCCTCTATCAGCTGTCCGTGGACGAAGAGCGCTGGCTCTCGAGGACGAACGTGCGGCTGGAGGCAATCCAACTGGGTCGCTCCAGCCCGCCGGTGGCCGGCACGTACTCGGGCTGGCTGCCGGAGCCAGCGCTGCTCGCGCGCGGGCTCGACCTTCACATGAACCGGATCGGCGGCCACCGCACCTTTCGCCGGCTCTACCATCCGCTCATGCTCGACGCCGACATCGCCACCGCCCGCCTGTCCGGCCGCACACGCCCCCGCGCCGACGTCCGCCTCGCCCTAACCGCCCCCGACGGCGTCGTACGCGCCGCATTCGACACCCGGGCCGACGCGTCCGGCGCGTTCGACGTCCCGTCGCGTGACGCGGGCGGCATGTCCGTCGCGCCGCGGGCAGGCGATCGGCTGACCGCCGTCGCGTCCGTCGCGCCGGGCGCGGACGCGGTCGACATCGTCGGCGTCGGTGCCGAGACTGCCACGATGCTGGTCGAGGACCTCGACGTCGACCCGAGCACGTCCGACATCGTTGGGAAGGCGCCGGCGGGCAGAAGCGTCGTGCTGTCGCTGGACATCGCTGGCGTAGGCTCGCGCTGGATCGACCTCACCGCCGATCCCGACGGCCGTTGGCGCCTCGGCGCGGACGATATGCCTCCGCGATCAGGCTGGACCCTGGATGACGTGATCGGCGGCCGGGCCGAGCTGTCCCAACCAGACGGCCATCGCACCGTCGCCAGCTGGTCGGGCGCCGTACGCGGGGCGCCGCTCTACCTGCCGTGGGGGGGGCAGCGGGCGATAACACCGTTCCGGCGCGACGATGGCGCGTGACCCGTTCACCCTGGGCGCGCCCGATCAGACCTGTCGCCACGCGTTCAGCCTTGGCCGTCGACCGGTCCTGGCGCATCCGGTGCGGAAGCCTGACCCGGCTGACCTGGCTGGCCCGGCTGGCCGATCTGCGCCTGCTGGGCCTGCGCCTGCGCCCGCGCCCGCTGCACGCTGTCCTGCAGCGCCTGGACGATGGACGGCATCATGTCGCGCGAGATCGCAACTCGGACTTGGGGGCGGATCTTGAGGCTGTCGGGCAGCTGGTCCGTCGTGGTGGGCGGCGTGACGACGCCGAACACTACGAAGAACTCCGGGCCCATGTGCTGCACGAGGACCTGGTTCGCGTAGACCATCGGGATGTCGTCGCGATCCTGCCATTCCAGGGGGATGCGGACTTGGAATTGGGGGGACTTCAGGGGTTGGGTTTGGTCGTCGGACATGGATGGCCTCGTGATGTTGGGGAGGGCAGGCACGGGGGCCTGCCCCTACGGGGAATGGAACGGTACGCGGGAAATGGAGCGTTACGCGGTTCCGAACTGGCGATCGCCTGCGTCGCCGAGGCCGGGTAGGATGTAGCCGGGCGGCCACGGGTCGCCGGTGCCGGTGAGGCGTTCGTCGAGCGCGGCCAGGTGGATCGGCACGCCGGGGTGCGCCGCGGTGAGCGCCGCGACGCCCTCGGGTGCGCCGATCAGCCCGACGAATCGGACGTCTCGCGCCCGTGATCGGGTGCGCAGGACATCGACGGCGGCCGAGGCGCTGCCGCCCGTGGCCAGCATCGGATCGAGGACGAGCACCGTCGCGGCGCTCAGGTCGCGGCCCGTGACGCGGTCGTAGTACGTGACGGGTTCGAGCGTCGCCTCGTCGCGGTACAGCCCGAGGTGAAGGACCTGGGCGTCCGGCCAGACGGCCAGGGCGCCGTCCGCCATGCCGAGCCCGGCGCGCAGGATCGGGACCAGGACGATCGCCGCGGCCAGCCGCCGTCCAATGGCCGGCGCCAGCGGCGTCGGCACGTTCTCGGCGACCGTTTCCACGTCCGCGAGCGCCTCGCACAGCAGCAGCAGCGTCAGCTGGGACACGAGGGCGCGAAATGCCGGCGGCGGCGTCCCGACGTCGCGCAGCCGGCCGACCAGGACGCGCACCAACGGGTGCGCGCTCAGGCGGAGCATCGGCGGGTTGTCCATCGCACGTCCTCTCGTTCCTCGTGGGTGGCTCGCGCCGTCCGCGGCCCGACGTGGCAGGACAGTGTTCACGGGGCGGCGGTCCGTGTCAACCATCGCCGGTCCGGACCGGCTCGCTGTGATATAATCGCCGATCATGGGAACGTTTGTGCTACGCCATGCTCACGCCGCGCGGATCGCCCGCATCGCCGCACCACGATGCGCGGCGCCCCGTCCACGGCCGAGCGGATGACGATCGAGCGCGGCCGCGCCGTCACGCCCGAGCGCTTGGCCGAGGACGTCGCTGAGCCGTCGCTGCGGCCGCGGCGGCTCGCGGAGTATATCGGCCAGGACCGATTGCGGCAGAACCTCAGCATCCTGATCGAGGCGGCGCAGGCGCGCAGCGAGCCGCTGGACCACGTCTTGTTCTACGGCCCGCCTGGCCTTGGCAAGACGACGCTGGCGAACATCCTGGCGCAGGAAATGGGCGTCAAGATCAAGACGACCGCCGGCCCCGCGATCGAGCGCGCCGGCGACCTGGCGGCGATCCTCACGAACCTGGGCCAAGGCGACGTGCTGTTCATCGACGAGATCCACCGCCTGCGGCGCGACGTCGAGGAGGTCCTGTACTCCGCGATGGAGGACTTCGCGCTCGACATCATCGTCGGCAAGGGGCCGTCCGCGCGGAGCATCCGCCTCAACCTTCCGCCGTTCACGATCGTCGGCGCCACGACGCGCCCGGCGATGCTCGCGGCGCCGCTGCGCGATCGCTTTGGGGCCGTCTACCGCCTGGACTTCTACGACGCCGCCGCCGTGGAGCAGATCGTCACGCGCGGCGCGGACGTCCTGAAGATCCCGATCACCGTGCCAGGCGCCGCCCTGATCGCCCGCCGCGCCCGCGGCACGCCCCGCGTCGCGCTTCGCCTGCTGCGCCGCGTCCGCGACTACGCCGAGGTCCGCGCCGCCGGCCGCATCGAGGACGCCGTCGCGGACGAGGCGATGCGCCTGATGGAGATCGACGGCCTCGGGCTGGACGATCTGGACCGCCGCGTCCTGGAGACGATGATCCTCAAGTTCGGCGGCGGTCCCGTCGGCCTGGACACGATCGCCGCCAGCCTGGGCGAGGAAGCGGACACGATCGAGGACGTCGTCGAGCCATACCTCCTTCAGCTCGGCTTCCTGGACCGCACACCGCGCGGGCGTGTGGCCACCGAGCACGCGTATCGTCATCTCGGAATTCAGCCGCCGGCCAAGGCGGGGCAGTCCGCGCTGTTCTAGCGCGCCGGGCGGGCGCTGCGCGAGCGGGGTTGCCCCGATCCACCGAACGCCGCCTGCGATCGAGCCGTCGTCCATGCAGCCGCCCATCCCCTAGGAGTGTCCCGTGACCGGTGCGCCCGCCATACCCTTCTGGCTCGAGCAGCTGCTGACGTTCTTGCTGCTGATCAGCCCCGGCCTAGCGTTCGTGCTGGCGTACCTCGCCGACGACCACGACGGACGATCCTTGCGACCGATCGTCTACATCGGCCTCGGCCTGGCGGGCCTTGGCGGGATGTTCCTGGGCGGGCTGCTCGCGCTGACCGGGGCCTTGGACTTGCAGTCGTTGCCGATGGGGGGCGCCGACGGGACGCCGTCCCCCGCCGGCAGCTACTCGATCGTCTCCGTGCTGCCGCCGTTGGGCGTGGGTACGATCGTCCTCGCCGCGCTCAGCCTCGTGTTGATGCTGCCCGCGGTCCGCCGCGTCATCGCGCGCATCCTCCCGATCGACGCGGGCCGCCTGGTGCACCTCGTCGCGCTCGACTGCGTCGTGCTCGTGGCGTGGCTGAGCGGGGCGATCGCCCTGTTCATGCCCATCATCGCCGCCGATCCGGCGGGCATGAAGAGCCTTGGCGACGCGACGGCGCAATCCGGCCTGACCGGCATCTGGGTCCAGAACGCCGCCTTCGTCGTGCTCGCGTTTGTCGGCGTCGGCGTGTTCGTGCACCGCGACTGGCGCTCGACGCTCGATCGCCTTGGTCTGGCCATGCCGTTCCGTTGGCGGTGGTGGCTCGGCGGCGCCGCGCTGGCCTTGGCTGTCGCGGTGGCCACGGATCAGCTCTGGACGCTGTTCGATCCCGAAGGCGCGGCGGCGCTCGGCAAGCTGTCCGACCAGCTCTTCGGCCCGCTGATCGCCAAGGGCGGCCTGGCCGCGGCGCTGACGATCGGGCTCGCGCCCGGGATCGGCGAGGAGCTGCTGTTCCGCGGGGCCGCCCAGCCGCGGTTCGGGCTCGTGTTCACGTCGCTCTTGTTCGCGGCGCTGCACACGCAGTACACCGTGTCGCCGGCGCTGATCCAGATCTTTATCGTCGGCCTGATCCTGGGCCGCGTCCGCCAGCGCGCGGGCACGCGGACGTCCATCCTGGTCCACGCGACGTTCAACGCGCTGCAGGTGGTGTTGTCGTTGTTGGGGACGTGATGTGCGATGGCGGGGCG
>JBDTSC010000186.1:0-7599 GCA_039931375.1 Ardenticatenales bacterium | reverse complement strand
CGAAGCAATTTGCTTCGCCCTCCCCCTCGGCCACCCCAACCCCCTCGGCCACCCCAACACCCCCGCCGCCTCGCCACCTCGCCACCCTCGCCGCCTCGCCACCCCGTGCCGACGCAACGGCGTGACCGCGCCACCCGCGCGGCCACGCCGTTCGCCAACCCATCACCCCACCGGCACCGCGATCGTCTCGGGATCCACGAACGTCCCGTGGTTCTCCCACGCCGTCGACTCGGCCAACGCGGGGTCGAGGATCAGAGCGTAGTCGATCCACGCCGGCTGCGGCTTGAAGCCGAGGGCGTAGTTGATCGCCAGCATGCCCTGGTTGCCGGTGTTGTTCCAGGTCTTCACCTTGGTGTAGCCGTTCGCCGCTGCGTACTCGAGCGCCCGCAGCTTCAGCGCCAGAGCGATGCCCCGCCGGCGGTGCGTGCGCGTGACGCCGGTGATGCCGGTGTACGCCACGTTCGGCTCGCCCTGGCTGGACCAGAGGGTCGAGATGCCGACGTACTCCGGGCCGTCGAGGGCGACCATGTAGCCATCGGGCAGCAGGTTGGGGCTGCCGATGAACCGCTTCAGCCACGTCTCGAAGTCGGGGTCCGTGTGGGCGTCCGCGGACGGGATGTCGGCCGCCGCGGCGTTCGACACGTCGAACAGGCGGCGGCCCCAGCCGTCAGGGTCCTCGGCCATCAGCGCGCTGAGCGTCGCGATGCGAAGGCCGGACGCCTCGACCGCCTCGGGCTTGCCGGCGAACGACGACGGGTCGTACTCCTTCATGGCGAGGTGGTTCTCCCACTCGCGCATCAGCTCCACGAAGCCGCGCTGCTCGACGAACCGCCGCGAGGCCGCGTAGTCCTCGCGCACGCCCGTCGACAACTTGCCCGGCTCGAATCGCTCGATCGAACCGCGCAGGTGGTCGTACAGCCGCGTGCCGATGCCCTTGCCGTGCCAGCCCTTGCGGACGTTGACGTCCACGAAGAGCTTGCGCGGGTGGTAGGACCAGGACGAGTGCTCCGCGGTCGCGACGCCGACGATCTCGCCGGCCGGCGTCTCCGCCATCCAGCGCTCGTGGTGGAGCTTTGGATCACGGTTCGCGTCGTCGTGCTTCATCTCTTCGGCCGTCTCGACGTAGTCGGGGAACAGCTCGTTGCCGATCTCGACGCGGGCCGCGTAGTCCGCGTCGGATCCGTTGAAGGGTCGCAACGCAAGGTCAAGGGTGTTCATCGCAAATCCTCCTGGCCGCGTGCGCGGCCGCTGTCGCGCCACGCCGGCGGGGTGCGAAATGCCACCCGTCGGCGCCGCGCATGCACGACGACGCTCGTCGTGCGGTTGTTGGTGCGCTGTGTGTGTCGACGCGTCGTGTGCGTCATCGCAAGTCCTCCTGGCAAAGCCAATGAAAAAGGGGTCAAGGGGTCGAATCCAAACCGATCGATGAGCCAAACGGTCAAACGCCCAATCCAACCGCAAACCGTACCGTCCAAATCGGTCCCTCGCCCGTCCGCCGCACGGCGTACCGGCGATCCCTTGCACAACTTGCGTCGTCCCTCGACGGTTCGCGAACAAACAAACGACGCGCCGGGGTGATCACCCACGGCGCGTCGCGAACGCACTGGCGTGCTGGACCGCGACAAACAAAAAACCGTGGGCATCAGCCCCACGGTTCGTACGTCTGGTACGCGGTCTCGAGGGAACTAACGCAGGTTGTGCTCCTGGCAATCGAACTGAATCATCGGTTCCCTCCTGCGCTTCGATCGACGGCCCGGCAGTTGGCCGAGGCCCTTGAAAGACGATCACGGTCGGACGACCCGGCCGTGGCAACGGCGGTAGTGTACGGGTTTGAGGGAGGATGTCAAGGGGGATTCATACATTCGGTTGGGCGCTGAAGGCCGAAGGTCGCGCGACGGACGTTCGCCCCGATTCCCGTCCAACGCTACCCTCCCGCCCATGCTGCCCCTATCCCCCATGCCTCCCGCACCCCACGCCCGCCCCCGCCCGAGCGTCGCGCGCCGCCGCCGCGGCCCGCTCGACGGCCAAGGCGCGTTCGACCGCGCCGTGCTGGTCGCGCTGACCGTCGCCGGCCTGGCGCTGCGCGTGCCGGGCATCGCGCAGCAGCCGTTGCAGTGGGACGAGGGATGGAGTATCGCGCTCGCACGGCTTGGGCTAGGCGACGCGCTCCGCCTGACGGCGCTCGACGTTCACCCGCCGGTGTACTACGCGCTGCTGCACGGCTGGCTGCGGGCCGTCGGCGCGTCGCCGCTGGCCCTGCGCAGCCTGTCGGCGCTCGTCGGCGCGCTGGCCGTGCCGCTGGCGGCGGCGGCGGCGCGCGCGTGGTGGCCGTTGGCGGACGGTCGACTCGGTCGACCCCGTCAACCCGGTCGGCAACGGCGCGTCGCCGGATGGGGCGCGGCGGCGGCGTGCGCGTTGGCGCCGCCGTTGGTGTACTACGCGGGCGTCGGGCGGATGTACGCGCTGGCGACGACGGGCGTGCTGTTGGCGGCGTGGGGCGTCGCGGCGTGGTTCGGTGAAGGCACGGGTGCGCCGGCGCCATGGGAAGGGGCGAGGCGCGCGGGACGCGTGGTACGCTGGGGCCGGCGGCTGCTCATCCCGCTGGCCGCCATCGTCGGCGCCGCCGGGGCGATGCTGTCGTTTTACTACGCCGGGTTCGCGATCGCCGGCCTCGGCGTCGCGGCGCTCGTCGGCACCCCGCGCGCCTGGCGACGATGGCTCGCCTGGGTCGGCGCGACGTCGGTCGTTTGCGCGCCGTGGCTGGCCGTGGCTGTGCCGCCGCTGGTGGCGCGAATGGCCGATCGCACCGCCACCGGCGACGCGCCGGGCGCCGCGCTGCCGGCGCTCGTGGCGGCGGCGTGGCGGGCGGTTCTGTTCGTGAACACGGGCGGCGCCGCGCTGGGAATCGTCGTCGCGGCGGCGTTGGCGGTTGCGCTCGGCTGGGCCGCGGTCGCGGGGCGGCCGGGCTCGCTCGGGCGGCTGCTGGCGACCGCCTTGCCGATCGCGTTCGTCTGCACGGCCGTCGCCGTCGGGGCGCGGGCGCACATGTTCGCGCCGCGCTACGCGACCGTGGCGACGCCGTTCGTGGCGCTCGGGATCGGGTGGGCGGCGGCGGGAGGATCGATGGGCAGGCGTGGTCGACGTCGCGGGTCGGTCGGACGAAGCGAACACGGGACAGTCGGGCGATACGAGCGACCGCTCGCGCCCTTGTCCGCTGTGCTCGCCGGCATCGCCCTCGTCGCCGCCAGCGCACCGACGCTGTCGGGCGCGATCTACGCCCGCTCGGCGGAGTGGTTCGGGGCGTATGATCCGGGCGCCGTGCACCGGGCCGTGGTCGAGCTGGCGCGGCCGGGGGACGTCGTGGCGTTCAACATCCTCAGCCTCGCGGGCGCCTACGACAGCTACCGGCGACCGGTCGATCCGATGTGGACGTACGCCCAGCTGTGGGACCCCGTGCACGAACCCGTCAAGCCCGCGATCCGGCGGGTCGAGGACGCGTACGAGGCGGCGCTGCGAGGCGCCGCGGACCCGTCGTCCGGCGCGCGGATCGCCCCACCCGGCACGGCGGCGCTTTGGCTCGCGCTCTACAAGGGAACCGCCGCCAACGACACGGCCCATCTCAAGGCGTGGGCGGACGATAACCTCTTCCCGCTGGCCGGCCGCTGGGTCGGCGACACGCTGATCGCCGGCTACGTCGACGCGCCGACGGACGCGACGGCGCCGTTCGACCCGCCGCTCCCGTTCGGCCACGGCATCGGGCTGAAGCGCGCCCGCTACACGTCCCGCGTGCCCGCCGGCGGCGACGTGTCGGTGAACCTCCGCTGGCGCGCGGACCCTCTCGTACCAGACGACGCGGGCGTGACGGCAACGCGCGACAACGCGCGCGTGGTCGTCGCTGTCGTCGACGAGCGCACCGGCGCCGTCGTGGCGCAGCGCGACGCGGTGCCGGTCAGCGAGAGCCGGCCGACGACGACGTGGCGGAACGATGAGATGTTCAACGATCGGCACGGGCTGCGCCTGCCACCGGGCGTGCGGGGGCGCGTGACGCTGGTCGTGCGACTGGTCGACGCGACGACGGGCGGGGCGATCGGGCCGGCGGAGGGGGTGCGGCTGGGGGCGATCGAGGTTGGGCCGCCGTAGAGCGGGACCGCGATGGGGTATCGGTGCGGCATGGGCGTGCGGCATGGGGGGCCCCTGGTCCGTGAGTTCGCGTCGCTGTTGCGGTGGCCGATGGTTGGGCGAAGCATTCGTTGGACGAATGCTTCGCCCCTACGTCCGGGATACGATGGTCCCTATGGCCGACTCACGGTGGAACGGATTACAGGGCACGCCGTCCGCCGCCCCTCATCGCCACTGCATGTACGGGCTGGCCAGGATCAGCGCCACCGCTCGCAGCTCGTCCTGGCCGGCTGCGCGGGCGGGGTCGTGCGGGTCCGCCCCCGCGCCGTTCAGGCACGCGACCACGATGTCGCGGTCCGTGCTCAGCATCGGGCGGCCGAGGAGCGTAGTGATCCAGTGGTCCGCCAGCGCCTCGGCGCCGACGAGGTCTTGCGGGCGGTGCTCGTGGGGCTTGAAGCCGGGCACGATCGCGCCCTTGGCATGCGCGAACGCCATGTTCCAGCGGTTGAGCATGCCGGCGGCCGTGGCCCACGCCAGCTTGACGTCCGGGTAGCCGTCGGGCGTCAGCCACGAGAACGGGATGTGGCCCAGCTTGATCATCTGGCCGTTGTAGCCGACGAGGTTCTCGTACCACAGCTGGAACGCCTTCGTCCGATCGCCGAGCACGGGCTCGAGCCCGTCGCGCGGCACACCGGTGGCGCGCATCATCCGCACCACGAGGTCGATCGGGCGCGTGAGCTTCCCGCCGTGCTGGCCGAAGGCGGACGCGAACTCCGCGGACGTGAGGATCGCGCGGACCATCGCCGCGATGTCGCCGTCCGTGCGGCGGTAGACGTCGGCGACGCGCTCGACGAGCTCGGGTGCGGCGGCGGCCGGATCGTCCGCCACGAAGCGGCGGACCAGCTTAGTGGCCAGGAAGCGCGGCGTGGCGGGATGGCTGCACAGGAGGTCCAGGACGATCAGGCCGTCCTGAGTGCCGCCGCCGGCCGGGATCGAGCGGCCGAGGACGGTCTTCGGACCGTTGTCGTGGTCGGCGGCCTTGAACTCGAACGTGCCGTAGACCGGGTCCTGCCACTTCGTGCTGCGCGCCCAGCCGGTGAAGCAGCGCGCGACCTCCTTGACGTCGTCCTCCGTGTACGGCGCGCCGTCGACGGCCACGCCCAGGGTGTGGAGTTCCATGATCTCGCGGGCGTAGTTCTCGTTCGGCTTGCCCTTCACGTTCTCGGTGTTGTTCAGATAGATCAGCATCGCCGGGCTGTGGGCCGAGGCGGTCAGGAGGTCCTTGAAGCGGCCGAGCGCGTGCGGCCGGATCGCCTCGCGATCGTCGATCGTCTTGTACCACTCGAAGCCTTCCTGGAGCTGGTAGATCGAGAAGTGATCGCTCCAGAAGTCGACCATGACCTCGTGCAGCTGGCGCGGGCTGAAGGTCTGGCGATAGAACATCGCGGCGTTCAGCGCGTCGTGGATGTGGTACGTGCGCAACACGAGCTGCGACAGCTCGTTGGCCGTCATCGACAACGTCGGCAGCCCGGCGCGCAGCGCGTCCTCGACGGCCGAGGCATCGACCGCGGCGGGGTCGAGCTGGGCGTCGATCCACGCCGTCGTCCCCATCGCCCTGACCTTGGCGAGGTCGGATGGCGTCGGGCCGAAGGCGGCGCGGCTGAGGAGGTGGACGGCGGGGTCGGGCGGCGGCATGTCCGCGCTGGCGCGGGCCCGCCAGGCTGTCGACGACGGGCGCTCGGCGCGGGACAGGCCGAGGAGATGGCGGCGCGAGTACGCCTTCGACGAGTTCGTTCGCATGCCGCGGCCCTTTCGTGTGCCGTCCGTCCATCCTGCGCGTGCATGCCGAATGCACGAAGACCGGGCGGGGGTCACACGAACGGAGCGGCGACCGTGGGGGTCGCCGCTCCGGGTGCGCTGCGTTGGTCGAGCGCCGGCGTCAGCTGCCGGCCTTCTCCCCCATGGTGACGACCCGATAGGACAACACTTGGCCGGGCAGGTAGTTGAACACCTTCACGTCCACCGTCCCGTCGAACGACGGCGTGAACTCGACGATCCCATCGCCGTGGCTTAGCGCGGCCTGGCCGAGCTTGCCGTACGGCCCCCAGACGCGGAAGCCGGCGCCGTTCCAGCTGGCGGGCGCGTCGATCGACCCGTTGATCTTGACCATGTACGTCCGGCCCTTCGTGACCGCCATGGACATCTCGACGGCCGCCCCGGCGCCGTTGCCCTCGAGGCTGCCCATGCTCGGCTGCTGCGGCGCGACCGATGCGCCTGTCGACGTCGATGGCGACGCCACGGGCGCATCGGACGGGGCGACGGGCGCGGCGGGGGCCGCCGGCGCGCCGCTGATCACGCCGCCGGCCGGGGCGAAGCTGCCGACGCGCAGGCAGGCATCGTCCCAGAACGAGTCGTTGTGCTTGACCGGGAACTCCACCGAGCTGTGGGTGTAGACCGTGACCGCGCCGCCCTTGGCGACCGTCGAAACGGCCAGGTTGACCCACGCGTCGACGGTGCGCACCGGCGCCGACCACACGACGGTCGACGGCGGCGGCGAGCCCATCGGCGGCACGGCGCCCGTCGGGTCGATGCCGACCATGATCACGTAGTTGCCGGGCTTGTCGTGGTCGGAGGCGAACGTATGCCGCGCCTCGTCGAACGCGTCCGCCTCGCCGCTGTACGCCTGGGCGAAGATGCTGAACGTGTACGCGGTGCCCGGGCGCGCGGCGACCCGCTGGTACACGCCGGCGGTGTGCGTGCCCCACGTGGTGAACCACTTCATGCTGTTCGCGCCGGAATGTACGCGGGCTGGATCGCCGCCGATGGCGGTCTGCTCGACCTTGAACTCGGGCTCGCGGTTCCACGTGGCGTTGCCGCGCACGAACCACGGCGACCAACTGTTTCCAACGGCCGACGACAAGCTGGTACCCTCGGACTCCGTCTTGTGGGACGGGCCCTCGAAGCCGGGATTCTGGAGCAGGTTGCCAGGGCAGCCGGCCTGCGCGGCGGGCGCTGCCGCCGGCGCCGCTTGCGCGGCCGGGGCGACGGCGGCCAAGCCGACCGCGACGGCGGCGGCGGCCCATGCGAACGGGGTACGCACGTACGGTCTCCTGATCGGTAAGAGGTGGGTACGGGACGGCGGTGCAGCGACACCGCTGGCGCACAATGATATGGTGGCCGGTCGGCGCGGGCCAGCGCGATCGGGGCAATTGCATGAGGCCATCGCTCATGGGGGTGCGTCGGTGTGGAGGGCGTGCAGAGCCGCAGGGCCACGGCGCGTGCTGCGGAGCCGCAGCACCCGAGCTCGTGCAGAGCCGCAGGGGCGCGGCGCGGGAGGCGGAGCCGCAGCACCCGAGCTCGTGCAGAGCCGCAGGGCCGCGGCGCGGGAGGCGGAGCGCCCGAGCTCGTGCAGAGCCGCAGGGCCGCGGCGCGATAGGCGGAGCGCCTGAGTTCGTGCATTAAGCAGGGGCCACCTGGCCC